>CBDVEN010000012.1:0-8530 GCA_965373025.1 uncultured bacterium
CAAAAGCCAATGAAATTGCAGAGATAATAATTGAATTTGTTTTTTTGTTTTTCATAGAATTACCTTTAATTCCTTTTAAAAGAAAGAATTTAAATCTCCAAATACTCCAAACCTTTATAGGCAATCAATCGTAATTCAATCTCTGGATATTTTTGTTTAAATTTTTTGTATTTTGAAGCGCGAAAACTCGCCTGATTAAATTTAACCTCAAACGCTTTGTTTTCAATAATAAAATCCACTTCGTTTTTATCTTGAGTCCGCCAAAATTTAATTTTATCAAGCGAATCGGTTTGCTTCAAAAATTTTTTAAAAACAATATTTTCTAAATAAGCCCCTCTATCATTTCGTTTTTCTATTTGTTGATAATCATTAAGGAAAAAATTTCGCAAGCCAAAATCATAAAAATAAATTTTCGGCATTTTGGTTAATTCTTTTCTAATGTTGCTGTAAAATGGTTTGATAAAAGCGGCTTGATATGATTTTTTTATCACATATAAATATTCTTCAATAGTCTTATTAGCCATTTGTAAAGTTTTAGATAATTCATGAGAATTAACTAACTCTCCTGTTTGTCCGGCTAAAATTTTTAATAAAGAAAAATATTTGTCTGTGTTTTTTATCCCGGCGTCAACAACATCTTTTTTAATATAGGACGAGCCGATTTCTTCCAGCATTATTTTTTTTGCGCTTTCATCTTTTGCTAAAGCAACTTTTGGATAACCGCCAAATATCAAATACGTTTTCCATTGTTCAGATAATTTTTTCTGATAATAAACGGATAATTTTTTATTCTTCCTGTATTCTTTTATTAATTCTTCCTCTTTTTTAAAAATTAAAAATTCATTAAAATTTAATGGGTAGACCTCAAATAAAAATTTCCTGCCAACCAAGCTGTCTTTAAATTTTTTATCTAAATAAAATGAAGATGAGCCAGAAGCGATAATTTTTATTTTACTTCTTTTCTCGTCATAAAGCAGTTTTAAAAAATTAGTCGGATTGTCCAGATACTGGATTTCATCAATAAAAATAATTTGCTTGGCTTTGCTTTTTGGAATAAGTTCAAAGATATTAAAAGGATGTTTGTTGAACAATTTTAAATATTCTGTATTTTCTAAATTAAAGTAATGGCATTGTTTCCCCTTTTTTTCTAAATAATTTTTGAGCATTATTAAAATAGAAGTTTTCCCGGTTTGTCGAGCGCCAGTCAAAATGATAAATTCATTTCTTGGCAAAACTTTTTTTATTTTTGCAATAATATCTCTATTATACAACATAGAAATTGATAATTTAATACTTTATAACTATAATATTATCGGATATTTTAATAATTGTCAAGTAAAAATAATAGTTTTTGAATCTTAATTTTATTTAGTTTTACGATACCTATCTGCCGACAAGCAGGTAGGATTTGACATTTAAAACTATCCCACGCTACTCCACATCAGAAAACCTCCTCCAACTCCCATAAATTGCATTACTGTATTAACAATCAGCCATGCGAGGAAAACCAAAGCCAATCCGCCAAGCGCCCAGAGGATAGTATTTTTCGCTTTTGTTAAATTTTCCGGATTTCCAAGAGAGAAAATATATAATAATCCGCCGATGACAAGAAATAAAAGGCAGATAATTGTTGAGATAAAGACCAAGCAATTAACAATATTTTGAATCATTACAAAAATATCGCTAAGTTTGCAGTCGTCTTTGCAAGGAACAAGATTTTGGCAGGGACCGGAAATAACTGGCGTCATAGAAATACGCAAATGGCTAAGTGTCAAAGAATTTCCTTTAACTGGTTTTGAGGAACAAATTTCAATCGGAACATTGCAAGGGTAAGAAGTACAATATTGTTTAGAATAATCATTTAAAGCTTTAACAAAAGCCGAACTTTCCACGCCGCCGACGCTTTGCTTATTCATCATTTTGTCTAAATGGTCCCACACTTCTGTTCCGCCAACTTTTAAACTGAGGCCTGAAAGAGCTTTATTAGCGGCATCCTCCATTATTACTTCTAAATCTTGAGCATCATTAAAATTTTTAGTTATGCCTCCTGTTACTGTTGAAAATTTTTCCATATCTGCTTTTGTTGAAGAACAGTTATTCCAAAGACCATAAATAATAATATTATTTTTTGTTATTGCTTCAATTACTTTTTCATCTAAATCATCATTATTTTCATCGCTGATTGGAATAACTGCTCTTATTGCATCTTCGTTCCAATTATATTCTTCAGAAGCCCAAATAATCCCAGCCATCCAAGCTTCATCAGGATCCACAACATTCCTGCCAGCCATATCTTCTAAAACATTTTTAGAAAGTATTTCGTTTTCACATTTATTTTTACTTTTGCCTAATGCATAAATTTTAGCTTTAATATCAACGCCTTTTTGTTTTTCTAAAATATTAACAATGCTTTCTACTTTCGTACATACAGTTTCCCATTCTTTATTCATGCTTCCTGAAGTATCAATAAGAAAAACTAAATCAAGCGCGCTTTGCTGAATATCACCGGAAATATCCATATTTACCGTAGAGACCGAATTTTTTGACGGAAGGGCGATGTAAAAAATTTCGCATTGTTCTTCTTCATTTCCTTGTCTATTTGAAAAAGCAATATTCTTTTCTGAATCGCCGTCAGAAAAAACGCGAATACTTTCGGCTGAAGCATTATTGCCAATTAAAAAAATAAAGGCAAAAGCCAATGAAATTGCAGAGATAATAATTGAATTTGTTTTTTTGTTTTTCATTTTTTTATTTTAAAATATTTCTAAAATATTTATTCAGCTTTGGCAAAAAACTGTCATCCTGAATTTATTTCAGGATCTAAAAACTTATTAACAGATTCTGAAACAAGTTCAGAATGACAAACATATTCAGAATGACAAAAAAAAAGTTTTCTGGCAAAGGAATTTCCTACACCAAACTGACTGAAGCGACTTTGTCGTTTTCTTTAAGCCGCATTATCCGCACTCCCTGTGTGGCTCGTCCTAAACTTGGAATTGTTTTCAACGGAATTCTGATTACTTGCCCGTTTTGGGAAATTATCAGCAAATCCTCTTTTTCTTCCTGCCCGATTAAACGCGACGAAACAATTTTTCCGGTTTTCGGCGTAACTTTTGCCGCCGCTAATCCGCTTCCGCCGCGCCTTTGAATTTTAAAAAGATTAACCTTGCTTGTTTTTCCAAACCCATTTTCTGTAACAATCAAAAGCCGATTTTCATTTTTGGCTTTTGTGTTTTGTGTTTTGGGTTTTATTATTTCCATTCCAATCACTTCATCATTTTTTCTCAATCGGATCGCCCGCACCCCGGCCGCGGTCCGTCCCATTGAACGGACATCTTTTTCCTGAAAATGAATCGCTTTGCCTTGAGCGGTGATTGAAATTATTTCATCTTTTCCAGAAGTCAAATGCGCCCATCGCAATTCATCGTCCTGTTTGCATTTTATTGCCAACAATCCTGATCGCCGGACATTTTTAAAATCTTCTATTTTTGTTTTTTTAATCAATCCGTTTTTTGTCGTTAAAATAATATAACCGCTGGCGGATTTTTGATAATCTTCAACGCTAATCGGCAAAATCGCTTTAACTGATTCATTCGGCGCCAGCTGCAAGAAATTCACAATCGCGTGCCCTCGGGCGGTTCTGCTCGCTTCTGGAATTTCATAAGATTTAGATTGAAAAACCCGGCCGCGGTTGGTAAAAAACAAAAGATTATTGTGCGATTGGGTAGTAAAAAGAAACTTGACTATATCTTCGCCTTTTTTTGTTTCAGCGCCGATCACCCCTTTGCCGCCGCGGATTTGGGATTTGTAAGTAGACGGGCTTAATCGTTTAATATAGCCGCCTTCAGTCAAGGAAATCATCACTGCTTCGTTAGGAATAAAATCTTCCTGGGCGAACTCAGAAACTTTATTTTTGAAAACTTTTGTTCTTCTGTCATCGCCGTATTTTTGTTTGATATATTCTAATTCTTCTTTGATAATTTTGGAAACTTTTTCCGGACTTTTTAAAATTGCCGTTAATTCTTTAATTTCTTTTTTCTTGGCGAGCAATTCTTCTTCAATTTTTTTCCGTTCCAATCCAGCCAAGGTTTGCAGTTTCATTTCCAAAATCGCTTCCGCCTGGCGGACAGTAAATTTAAATTTTTTAACAAGATTTTCTTTCGCCTTTTCTTTCGTTGGCGACGCTTTAATTGTTTTGATAATCGCGTCAATTTTGGAAAGCGCTTTGCTTAAGCCCTCTAGAATATGGGCGCGCTCTTTTGCTTTGTCAAGCAAAAATTGGCTTCGCCTTTTAATTATTTCCCGGCGATGCTCTAGCCAGATTTCCAACATCATTTTTAAGCTCAAAACGCGCGGCTGGATTCCGCCAACCAAAGAAAGCATATTGAAATGAAATGATTTTTGCAAATCAGTCAGCTGATAAAGCCGATTCAAAACTTTTTTCGGATAAGCGTCATTTTTCAATTCAATGACAACTCTAACGCCTTTTTTATCTGATTCGTCCCGCAATTCTTTTATTCCTTCAACTTTTTTTTCTTTAACTAAATTAGCGATATGTTCTATTAAACTTGATTTATTAACTTGATAGACCATTTCAGAAACAATAATTCGGAATTTATTTGATTTTGTTTCAACAATTTCCGCTTTGGCGCGAATTACAATCCCGCCTCTGCCGGTAGCGTAGGCCTGCTTGATCGCTTCAATATCATAAATCATTCCGCCGGTTGGAAAATCCGGACCTTTTATATAATTAGTTAAATCTTCAATAGTTGTTTCAGGATTTTCAATCAAGCAAATTAAAGCGTCAGATAATTCATTTAAATTATGCGGCGGAATATTTGTCGCCATACCGACGGCGATTCCCATTGTTCCGTTCAAAAGAAGCTGGGGAATTTTTGCCGGCATAACAGTCGGTTCTTTTTGCGATTTGTCATAATTATCAGCAAAGTCAACCGTGTTTTTATCAATATCAACTAACATTTCTTCAGAAATTGCCGAAAGTTTTGCTTCTGTATAACGCATTGCCGCCGCCGAGTCCCCGTCCATTGAACCGAAATTTCCCTGTCCGTTTATCAGCGGATAACGAATGGAAAAATCCTGAGCCAACCGGACAGCGGCGTCATAAACCGCGGTATCGCCGTGGGGATGGTATTTTCCCAAAACCTCACCGACAACCGTGGCGGATTTTCTGAAAGAACCGGTGTGGTGCAATCCTAAAGTGTGCATAGCGTAAAGAATCCGGCGGTGGACCGGCTTTAATCCGTCCCG
Organism: uncultured bacterium; assembly: GCA_965373025.1. GTDB lineage: Bacteria > Patescibacteriota > Minisyncoccia > JAHIHE01 > DAOWLE01 > DAOWLE01. Next base: position 5,269 of record CBDVEN010000012.1, read on the forward strand.
AGCGTCTGGAAGGGCGCGCGAAACAATCACGCTCATCGCGTAATCAAGATAACACTCTTCCATTTCCTCAGTAATTTTTTTTTGCCTCACATAACCTATTTCCATAGTTTGTATTTTGTAAATTAATCTTTAACTTACTCTTGAACTTTATCTTTTTTCAAAACCAAATATTGCTGTCCGATGGCGAATAAAGTTGTCACTACCCAATAAACAACCAAGCCCGAAGGAAAAGTTATTCCGAAAATAACAGTAATCATCGGCATCATATAAAGCATTTGCTTGTTCATCATTGATCCCATATCCTGAAGCGGGTTCTGCGGGTCTTTTGATTTTTTCTTTTTATGATTTTTCTCTTCCTCTTTTTTTCCGATAAAAATCATTTTTGTCTGAATATACTGGAGTCCGCCGGCGAGCAAAGCCAAAGGAATACATCGCTTGGAAAGATCAATTATTCCCAGAAACATTGTGTTGATTTGTCCCGGGTCTTCAACAAATGGATATAAAATATCAAAGCCGTTTGATTTAAGCCCGTTCATAAAAGCGTAATACAAAGCGAAAAGAATCGGAAGCTGGATTAAAAGCGGCAAGCATCCAGAAAGGGGATTGATTTTATTCTCGCGGTAAAACTCCATCATTACTTTTGCCTGCTTTTCTTTGTTGCCTTTATATTTTTCCTGAAGCTCTTTTATTTTTGGTTGGAATTTCTGCATCGCTTTCTGGGATTCAATTGATTTTTTACTCAAAGGATATAAAACAAATCTAACCAAAAGAGTCAGAACAATAATGGCAATTCCAAAATCCTGCCCCGGTATAATATTATACAAATAAACGAGGACATTAAATATCGGACGATATAAAATTTCATTAAAAATTGTTGTAAGCATAATTTAAAAACTTAAAAGCTAAAACAAAAAACAAAAAAATATAAATCAAAAATTAAAACTTTTAAATTTTTGGTTGTAATTTTGGATTTTTTGTTTTATATTTTAAGTTATTGCAAATCGGATCATATCCGCCTTGGCTGAATGGATGGCATTTTGAAATTCTTTTTATCCCTATAAAAATTCCGCGAATTAAACCGTAATGGGAAATCGCTTGATAAGCATATTCAGAACAAGTCGGATAAAAACGGCAGCCATAATTTGAAAGACATGAAGAAAATATTCCGTGATCAGGAGAAATTGTTTTTTGGTAGAGCTTTATTGATGATAAAATTATTTTTTTTAACATAATTTCAAATTAAATTTTCGCTTTCTTTAAAATTTCCCCCATCGCCTCATCAATTTCTTTAAAACTTTTATTTCCAATTTCTTTTCTAATCATAACAACAATATCACATCCCGGTTTTATTTTTTCTAATCTTGAATGGATTGCGTCTCTTAATCGCCGCTTGATTTTGTTCCGATCAACCGCTTTTTTGAAGTTTTTCTTGCTGACAATAAATCCAAAACGGGAAACATCAAGATTGTTTTCAACTATGCGGAGATTAATGAATTTAACAATAAAAAACTTTCCCTTTTTAAAAATTCTCTTGAAATCTTTATCTTGTGTTAAACGGTGTTTTTGCGGAAGCATTTTTTATAATTAAGTTTAATTTTTATTCCACTTCTTAATTATAAGATAATTTTTAAAATTTAGCAAATATTTATAAATTAATATAGCCGTTCTTTGTCATTCTGAACTTGTTTCAGAATCTGTTTTCATTTTAATAATTACTAAATTTCAGATCCTGAAACAAGTTCAGGATGACAGATTTGTAGTTCAGAATAGCAGATAAAATAGTTTTACAATCGGATTTTTAATGCGGATACAGCGCCGGTGAATTGTAAGAACTGTAAAAACTTTCTTTTCTGTCCAATTCTCCATCGCGGTAAATTTCCTGATGAACAACCGCTTTCATTGCCCCGCTTCTCTTTTTATCATAACTGTAAGGTCCTATAATTTTTACTTCCCGTTCGTCATCGGTTCCATAAAAATCAAAAGTCAGAATATTTCCTTCAATTTTCGTCTGAATCAAAATATAATTCGGCGTATCATTTATAAATCTTAAATCCGGATGAGGAGGATAAATTGTTGCGTCTGTCCCCTGTGGATTGTAATATTTTACCGCGTAAGCGTGAGGCCGCCTTTCAGTAATTTTCAAACCGGAATAAAGAGCCGCGCGAAAACAAGTTGTTGAAATCTGGCAAAGCCCGCCGCCATATTCTGCGACAGTCCGATTATTTTTAATAACTAATTCAGGCAAATATCCTTTACGCGGTCCGACTTTGCCGATTATTTTATTAAAAGAAAATTCTTCCTCTGGTTTTATCAGAACTCCGTGGAAAACAGCGGCGCCGATTTTAATATTATGCCGCCTGTTTTTCGGCGAACCGGCAAAATTGGAAGTTCCTTGTCCAATTAAAGCAGTAATTCCTAAATTTTCAATGCTTTCGGTGGTAATTTCCGCTTTTGATTTTTCTGTTTCTAAAACAATTTCTGTATCTGTTTGCCAAGACCCGGTCTCGGTGGTTTTGGCGCTTAACAACGCTTGGCTGATTTTTTCTAAATTTTTTTCAACTGACAATCTTATCCCATCCTGGCTTAAAGCAAAAATACTTACCTTTCCGTTTTCAATTGTCAATTCGGCGTTAATCGGCTCTTGATTTATTTGCGGAGCCAAAGATTCCAAATATTCCTTAATTTTCTCTTGGTTTGCCCGAACCCCCAAAATTTTATTTGGCGGCTTGTCCAATTCTTCAACTGGAACAAATTTCAACCAGGAAGCGATTTTTTCCGCTTTGATTTCAAAAATTTCATTTTCATATTTTAATTTCAAAGGGCGGTTAATAATTTCCAGCGCCTGCTTGCGGGCTTTTTCAATTTCATTATTTTTAACTTCAGGATAACCTTTAATGAATTTTAGTTCTATTGGTTCTGGTGAAAGATTGCGGATTTTAAGATCTAATTTTTTCTTTAAATTATTTTTATCAATAATTAAACCGTTTTTAGCTGGTTTTAATTTAAAATTTTTCTTGCCGTTTTTATCAACATAGAAAATGAGCGAAGCGTCTGTTGGTGAGTTTTCAACTTTTATTTCTTCTGATAAAAATTCATCCAATTTTTTATCGTTTAAAAAATAAGAAATTTTAAAATTATATCCTTTGAAAATAGATTTTGCCTGTTCTTTTAAACTAAGAAAGATATTTTTTCTATGGCCGATTTGATATGCCAGCAAGGCGTTTTCTTCAGCGCTGATAAAAAATCCTATTTTTTGAAAGTT
>CBDVEN010000013.1:0-7965 GCA_965373025.1 uncultured bacterium
CTAAAAGTGTTAAGATGAAAATATAAAAAAGAAATTCAGGTGGAAGAAAATTCTACACAAATAATATTTATTATCGGGAAATTTACTTTTACTGAGTAAATAGTGCTTAACAAAAACAAAAACAAAAAAAGTAAAATAAAAATAAAAAATTACTTGTACTGAAAAATAAAAACAGCACATTTCAATAGTACGTTTATGCGGTAAAAGGAGGAACAGATTTTTTCTGTTCAAAGACTACGGTATTCAAAATGTTTTCTGAACCCTCTGTATCTTTAGGCGCCTTTAATTTAAAGGCATCTAAAGATACAGAGGTCATGCCTCTCACCCGGGCTAGGAAGACTGATATCGCGGTCCGGGGGGCGCTGACCTCATATAATATTATTAACAGGAGGCATCAGTGCCTCCCAACCATACCATTTTTTTTCACCTTTGTCAAGTTCTGGCGAGGTTTTTTTATTTTTAAAATATTTTATTCATTTGTGGCGATGCCAGCGATGTTTTGACAAATTTTAAAATATCTGTTAGGATAATAATAGTCTAAACTATTATTAATATTAATTTGATTAAATTTTATTGGATTTATTTGTAAAATAAGCGATAATAATGCAAAGTTAATGTATGAAAATTATAAAATTAGCATAAACAAATACAATTTTAATTTTTGTTAAAAATTAACAATTCAGCTTGAATCAAATAAAACCAATATGATTAATCTATTTTGTGAGGTAAAAAATGGAAATTATAACAATGTTTTTTTTAATCCTGCTTGCTCTTTCTGGCGGAGCAATTTTAGGATATTTCACTCGCCAGACAATCGCCAGCAAGCAAATTGACACGGCTGAAGCAAAGATGAATAAGATACTTAACGATGCCAAAGACAAAGCGAAAGAAATACTTTTGTCGGCAAAGGACAAGTCAGTTAAAATTTTTGAAGAAAGTAAAAAACAGGAAGATGAACGCCACTGCCAGCTTGTTAGAAAGAAAGAGCGGCTTGAAAAAAAATACCAAAATTTAGAAAAAAAATCCGGAGAATTAGAGCGTAATCAAAACAATCTTCTCCAAAAAGCCCAGGAAATTAAAAACATCAAAGAAGAAGTAGAGCAAGTCAAAACAGAACAATCTGAAAAATTGCAAAAAATCGCCAAACTTTCTTATGAAGAGGCGAAAGATTTGCTTTTGAAAATGTCTGAAGAAAAATACAAAAATGAATTGGTCCAAAAAATAAGGAGAATGGAAGAAGAAGAAAGCGATGAGTTAGACAAAAAGGCGTGCGATTTAATGGTTTTGGCAATGCAAAAATACGCTTCTTCGCAGGCGGTTGAGTCGACAACTTCAGTAGTTAACCTTCCTTCAGACGAACTTAAAGGAAGAATTATCGGTCGAGAAGGAAGAAATATTAAAACTTTGGAAAAAGCGACTGGAACTGAAATAATTATTGACGACACTCCGGAAGCGATTGTCGTTTCCAGTTTTGATCCAGCCAGGCGGCAAGTCGCCAAAATGGCTTTGGAAAAATTAATCAGCGATGGAAGAATTCATCCGGCGAGAATTGAAGATATGATTAAAGAAGCGAAAGAAAAAGTAGCCAGTAAAATTAAAGAAGCCGGCGAAGCCGCTTGTTATGATGTCGGAGTTGCCGGACTTCCTCCAAAATTAATTCAAATTTTAGGGCGGCTTACTTTTCGGACGAGCTATGGGCAAAATGTTTTAATTCATTCAATTGAAGTCGCGCACTTGGCCGGCGCTTTGGCTTCGGAATTAGGCGCTGATGTTGCTTTAGTGAAAAAAGCCGGGCTTCTTCATGATATTGGTAAGTCGGTGAGCCATCAGGTTGAAGGCGGGCATGTTGATATTGGAATCAGTATTCTCCAAAAATTCGGCATCTCTGAAGAAGTGATTAAAACGATGAGGCCTCATCACGAAGAATATCCTTTTGAATCTAACGAAGCGATTATTATCGCTGTTGCTGACGCGCTTTCTGCTTCAAGGCCTGGCGCGAGAAAAGATAATTTGGAAAATTATCTCAAGCGTCTTAAGGAATTAGAAAAAATTGCTGATTCTTTTGATGAGGTTAATAAAAGTTACGCCATTCAGGGTGGACGGGAAATCAGAATTTTTGTCAAACCGGAAAAAATTGACGATTTGGGAGCGATTAAACTTTCCAGAAAAATCGCCGATAAAGTTGAACAGGATTTGGAATATCCCGGAGAAATTAAAATCCATGTCATTCGGGAAACGAGGACGGTTGAATACGCGAGGTAGAAAGTTAAAAGTATAAAGTTATACAGTTCAAAGTTTAAAACATTTTCACTTTATCAAAATTCTATGCCAATTAAAATCACTTACTTTGTTTATGGAACGACAACAGATAATGAGCAGGACTTGGCGACTGGCTGGCTGCCGGGCGAATTATCTGAATTAGGAATTTCCCAAGCCAAAAAATTAGGCAAACTTGTTTCCGATAAAAATTTTGATATTGTTTTTTGTTCTGATTTAAAAAGAGCGGTTGATTCTGCTAAATTAGGATTTGCCGGAAAATATAAAATAATTCAAGATGAAAGATTAAGAGAATGTGATTACGGCGACTTCACCGGAAAACCGGCAAAAGAATTTAAAAATAATCTGATTGATTATATTGATGTTAAATTTCCAAACGGCGAAAGTTATAAAGATGTCGAAAAAAGAATTGCCGGTTTTCTTGAATTCTTAAAAGAAAAATATAACGGCAAACATATTGCCATTGTTGCCCATCAGGCGCCGCAATTGGCTTTAGATGTTTTGCTGAAAAATAAAACTTGGAAACAATCTATTGAGGAAGATTGGAGAAAAAAGAAATTGTGGCAGCCCGGATGGGAATATATTCTTGGGTAAAATTTTAAGCGGGAACGAATTAAGTAAAATGTTTTTAGTATTTTACCTTATTTTTCAAAGTAAATTTTATGGATCAACAAAAACTTTGGGGAAAGAAATGGAATAATGCTAAAATTCTGCCTGCTAATAATTTTGCCAGAAGAATTTTTTCTTTAATTAGGAATAAAAAATATAAAACATTATTAGATTTGGGTTGCGGATTAGGACAAGATTCTATATATTTTGCAAAAAAAGGATTTCAGGTTGCTGCAGTTGATTTTTCAAAAAGCAGACTTGATAAAATTCCACAAAATATTAAAAATCTTAAAATTATTCAACAAGATATTAAAAATTTAAAATTCAAGTCAAATTCTTTTGATGTAATTTATACTCATCTTAGCTTACATTATTTTAGTGATGAAATTACAACCAAAATTTTTAATAAATTACATTTGATTTTAAAGAAAAAAGGTATAATATTTATCAAGTGCAAATCAACCGAAGATAGTTTATTTGGCAAAGGAGAAAAAATTGCACCGAATATATTTTTACGAAAAAATCATGTTAGACATTTTTTTGATAAAGAATACATGCGATCTAAATTATCTAAATTTAATATATTAAAAATCAGAAAAACTTTTTCTATTTATCATAGTTATAGATCTTCGTTTATTGAAGCGATCGCTACTAAAAAATAAGACAATCAAACTTTATAAGAAACTTTGCGGAAATGGATTTATAATTCATTCCAAGATATTTAGAAAACAACAAAAAACACATTGTAAAATTTTTAATCTCAAAATTATGATTGAATTAGAGAAAACTTATTTAGCGAAATATATTCCAGAAGGATTGAAAGATTGCGAATTTAAGGAAATTATTGACATTTACATTTCAAAATCAAGCGAGCATCCAAAATTAAGAATCAGAAAAAACGGAAATAAATTTGAAGCGACAAAGAAAAAACCCGTTCGCGACGGAGACGCTTCCTGCTTGGAAGAACAGACAATAATTTTAACCGAAGATGAATTTAATTCTTTTCAAAAACTTGACGGCAAAAAAGTCCGCAAGCTGAGATATTATTATGATTATAATGGGAAAACAGCGGAGATAGGCATTTTCCAGGATTCTTTAAAAGGCCTTGTCGCGATAGATTTTGAATTCGCGACTGTGAAAAAAAAAGATAATTTTAAAATGCCTGATTTCTGCCTTGCAGATGTTACTCAAGAAGTTTTTCTTGCCGGCGGAATGATCTGCGGGAAAAATTATGAAGATATTGAAAATGACTTGAAAAGATTTAATTACAAAAAATTATTTCTTGAGTAAAATTTTAGAGCTGAATAATTTAATAAACCATTTGAAAAATAAAACAATAAAGAAAATACTATGAAAATACCAAGATGTATGAGCACACAGCATCCTGATAATGTGAGTTCTCCGTTTTTTGCGGAGAATATAGAACTTGGCGGAGAAGACGAAATACAAGAAGCGTATTATACATTTTCTCATTTGGGCTGCGATGAGCAGATGTGGGATTGCGAAGGCAAGGAAGTTGACAATTATGTAGTCAAAAAATTGTTGACAAAATACGAATTTTTTTTCAGAAACAAAAAATTAGGTAAAGACCTTTTTATAACTTTAAGGGTTCCTAATCCAATAATAGAAAAAGCTGAAGCGAAAATTTTATTGGAAACATTGGAAAGCATTCCCAGATCATTTGACGCGGCAAAATTATTTTATCAAGATGACACGCCACCGGTATTTGAAGTTGTGCTGCCAATGACGGCGTCGCATAAATGCATTGACAGAGTTTACAAATATTATCGAGATTTTGTCGCTGGAAAACAAAACAAACAGTTTGAAAAAGGAGATATAACAATTGCTGAATGGATCGGGGAATTCAGGCCTGAAAGAATTAATGTTATACCGCTCTTTGAAGATATGGAATATATGCTTAACGCGGACAAAATAACGCAGCAATATTTGAAAGATAAAAATACGGATTACCAGCGAGTTTTCTTGGCAAGATCAGACCCGGCAATGAATTACGGTTTTATCAGCGCTGTTCTTTTAAACAAAATTGCTTTGTGGAAATTGCAAAAAATGTCAGAAAATATAGGCGTTAAAATTTATCCTATTGTCGGCGTTGGTTCGTCTCCTTTTAGAGGCAACCTAAGACCGCAAACAGTGGAAAGAGTCGCCGAAGGATATCCCAGCGCTCATACATTTACTATCCAATCCGCATTCAAATATGATAATCATCTCACTGAAGTTAGAGAAGCGGTAAAAAAAATACGGGAGAGAAAAACCGGATCTCCTCAAGAAATAGACAAGGAAAAATGTCTGGAAATAATTAAAAAATATTCTCAAGAATACAGAAAACAAATAATGGTCTTGGCGTCGATAATCAACGAGATTGCCAAGTACATTCCAAGCAAAAGAAAAAGAAAACTGCATATAGGCCTTTTTGGTTACGCGCGAAATGTAGAAAAAATTAGTTTACCAAGAGCGATAACATTTACCGCCGCGCTTTATTCCATAGGGTTGCCGCCGGAAATTTTGGGGTTGAACGCGCTGAATGAAGACGATATACAATTTATTAAAAAAGTTTATACGCATTTTGAAGATGATTTAAAAGACGCGTTAAAATATTTTAATCCAGACACAGAATTTTTGCCAAAAGGACTTAAGGTAACGGTTGAAAGATTTTCAGCGGATGTCAAAATTGATATGGAGCATAAAGAACTGACAGATTATGCTGTAAAATTATTAAAGAAAAATGAAACAAGAGATTTAAGGGAATGTATTTTAAGAGCGGCAAATTTAAGAAAGTTTTTGGGATAAACGCAAAATTATTACGAAAAACAAAATTTTAAAATGATGATTCAAAAATTAAAAATTAAAAAAAATAATCTTATTTTTATAATCTGTCTGTCTTTTTTTATTTTCTCTTTTTCCATTCAAGCAAACAGCCAAACAACCCAGAAATTCAATCCGAATAATCTTCTTTCTGACCATAAGATGTTAAATTATCAGTCAATGGCTTTGAAAGATATTGAAAGTTTTTTGGCAAAAAAGCAAGGGGTTTTGAAAAATTATCTTTGCCGACTGCCAAAACAAGAAGACGAAAATGAAAACGGGCAAACCTGCCAACCGTATTTGGATTCGGAAATTCGCGTCAGTCCTGACAAAGAAAATAATGACGCGCAGCAAGTTGAAAAACTGCAAGCTTTTTTAAAAAAATATTATCCAGAAGTTAAAGAAACAAAAATCTACGATCAGATAACAATTTCCGCGGCGATAAAATTTCAGGAAAAATATACTGAAGAAATTTTGGCGCCATGGGGATTAACTAAAGGCACTGGCTATATTGGCGAGACAACGATCAAAAAAATCAACAATCTTTATTGCGAGGAATTAAACCAAAAACTTCAGGAAGAAGCAAAAGAAAAATGGCAGTGTTATTTTTCTTCAAACGCTCCGGCAAAGCAAGAAGGAGAGCAGGAACTGTCCGCGGCTGAAGTTATTTATAATCTATCCCAAAAATATAAAATAAATCCGAAAGTTGTTTTGGTGACTTTGCAAAAAGAGCAGAGCTTGATTGATGATTCAAATCCTCCGCAGGGATTAGACCACGCTTTGAATTGGGCAATGGGTTATGGATGCTTAGAAAGGGGCGAATGGAAAGAAGCCAATAAAGGTTTTTACCATCAGGTTGACGGCGCCTACTGGCAATTCCGCCGATGGTTTGACTATTCGGAAAATTACAAACATCTCCACCAAAAAGGCGTCGCCTACAAAGCAAATTCCGCAAAAGCTTTGGACAGCAAAATTGATGTTACTCCGGCAAATTACGCGACTGCTTTTCTTTACAGATATACGCCTCATATTTATAATGGAAATTATAATTTTTGGAATCTTTGGCAGGAATATTTTGGTCCGGACGATATTTCGCAAAGTCAAAATCCAATAAAAAAATATCCTGACGGAACTTTGCTCAAATTAAAATTTTTTCCTGATGTTTGGCTGATTGAAAACGGCGAGAAAAGAAAATTAGCCGTGTCTGCCGAACAATTTAATAATTTGAATTTTAAATGGGCTGATATTAAAGAAATTTTTGAAAAAGATTTAACAATTTATCAAAACGGCAAACCGATTCAATATGGTCCGGACAATTCTTTAGTCAGAGCAGATTCAAAAGTTTATTTTATTGAAAATGGCAAAAAACGATGGATTTCATCAGGATTATTATTTGAAAAACTTGGATATAAATGGAGCGAGGTAGAAAAACTACCTGAAAATGATTTGAAAAGTTTTTTGGAAGGAAAGCCGATGCTTTATCCGTCGGGAACTTTAATTCAGGGAAATTCCGAGACAGTATTTCTGGCAGAAGGAGAACAAAAAAGAAAATTTACATCAGCGCATTTATTTGATATACTTGGATATAAATGGAGCGATGTTTTAAAAATTTCAAACGAGGAACTTTCTTTTTATTCCATTGGCAAGCCGTTTTTATGCCCGGACGGGAATTTAATCAGAAAAAAAGGCGGTTCAACGGTCTGGCTGATTGAAAACGGGGGAAAAAGAGAAATCGCTTCGGGACAGCTTTTTAATCATTTAAATTATGAATGGGCAAAAATTATTGAAATTTCACAAGAAGAATTAAATTCATATCCGACGGGCGAGCCGGCGCTTTATCAAAACGGAACGCTTTTGCGGGCGGAAAATTCAGGAACAGTTTATCTGATCGAAGATAACCAAAAAAAAGAAATAAAATCATTAGAAATTTTTAAATCCCGCGATTACCAATGGCAAAATGTGGTTATCGTTTCGGAAAAAGAAATCAATTTATATCCTTTGGGCGCTTTCTTAAAATATCCTGGCGGGACTTTAATTAAAAGGGAAAGAGGAGCAAAAATTTATGTTGTCAAAAACGGAAAAGGCGGATGGATTGAATCCACAGAAGAATTCAAATTCGCCGGATACAAATGGGAAAATATAATTGAACTTCCTGATGAAGAGCTTGAACAATATCTTAATTAATTTTTCTAAAATTTGTTTAAAAATTAAATCATTAAAAATTCAATAGAAATTAGAAATTTAAAATTAAAAATT
>CBDVEN010000014.1:0-7883 GCA_965373025.1 uncultured bacterium
AAGATCTTAAAAATTGGGAACGGTTGGCAAAAAAAATAAAATTAATTAAAAGAGAGGTTAAAATCGCTGTTGTCGGAAAATATTTTGCCACTGGCAGTTTTATTTTATCTGATTCTTATATTTCAGTGATTGAAGCGATAAAGCATAGTTGCTGGGCAAATGGAGTTAAGCCAAAATTAATCTGGGTTGATTCAGAAAAATTTGAAGAAAATCCAAACTCAATAAAAAAGTTAAGCAATTACGATGGAATAATCGTGCCCGGAGGATTTGGCGCTCGGGGTGTTGAAGGAATTATCAAAGCGATTGAATATGCCAGAGAAAATAAAATTCCGTTTTTGGGATTGTGTTATGGAATGCAAATCGCCTGCATTGAATATGCGAGAAATGTCTGCCAGATGACTGGAGCGAACACAACAGAAATCAATCCAAAAACAAAATATCCGGTTATTGATATTATGCCGGAACAAAAGAAAAATTTAAAAGAAAAAAATTTCGGAGCGACTATGCGGCTTGGTGCTTATCCGGCTGTTTTGAAAGAAAATACTTTGGCGCGGGCGGCTTATGGCAAAAAAGAAATTTCCGAACGCCACCGCCACCGCTGGGAAGTCAATCCGGAATTTATAAAACCGTTGGAAAAACAAGGAATAATTTTTTCTGCAACTTCGCCAAACGGAAGATTAATGGAAATTATGGAACTTTCAAAAAATATCCATCCGTTTTTTGTAGCCACTCAATTCCATCCGGAATTCAAATCGCGGCCCTTAAATCCCCATCCGCTATTTAGGGAATTTGTGAAAAACGCCATAAAATAAATAATTCACAAAATAAAAATTCCCCTCTTGAGAGGGGTTATAAGTGTGTTTTTATTTTTCCTTTTTTCAACCAACAATCTTTTTTCTGAAAATTTTAAGTTTTTTAAATTATTTTTGAGTAAAAAAAAGAAGGAAAGGAAAAATTATTCAGGTTTTTCATGGAACATTTTTTGGATTTCACTATGAAGAGTAGATATCAGATTCCATTCTTCTATTGTATAATTCAATAAACCCACTGCTATTTCTACTCTATCATCTTTTTTCCCTTGGATAATACTGGAATCACTTGTAAGAACAATTTTTTCTGTTCCTTCTCTAATCTCTATTGCATACCCTTTTTTCGTTTTTGCTCTTAAAAGCCCTTTACTTTTTTGTGTAGTCACTATTGTTGTAATGACAGATTCATCAAATACAGCTGTATGCCCCTTTATTTTTCTTCTGTTCCATCCTTCAATTTCCTGTCCCGTATCTTTCCATTTTATATAGCCACATTCTGTAGCTTTCATCAATCCTGTAAAAAAATCCATTTTTCATCACCCAATCATCTACCAAAAATTTGATAAACAATTCGGTGATGAAAATTTTTTCTCCCTTCCTTTTTAAATTTTAAAGTGCTATCCCTCGTTTTATAAGATAAAAATTATATCTTCATCTTAATGCCATATTATAACATATTTCAAAAGAAATGTCAAGAGCAGAAAATGCTTTATTTTAGCGGAAAATGAATAAAGAAAATAAATAATGTATATTTATCTTGACGAATCTTATAATCTAAAAGACAGAGAGAAAAAACAATTTATCAGCATCAACGGTTTTGCGGTTTTAGATGAAAGAAGTTTGTTTAAAAAATGGAAAGAGTGCCGTTATCCTTTTACAGGAAAACGCCGCATTCATGCTAAAGATTCCACCTTTAATGATTTAAGATTAAAAACCTTAAAACTCATCGGCCGTCCCGGCTTAACTTTATTGAGCATTTTTCAAATTATTCAAGAGGTTCCTTTTGAAAAAGAAAAAGATTATTTTCGCAAAAACAAATTAAATTTTGACAAAATTTAATTTGATTTACTCAAAGTATTGTTTGGCAAATTAAAATTAGAAGAATATAAAAGCATAAAAATTATAGTGGACAGCAGAAAACAAAAAGGCGGACTCTTGGCCAAAGAAACATTTAAAAAAGAAATCAAAATTTTTCTAAAAGAAAAATATCCTAAAACAAAAACCGAGTTTAAAATCCAACCTTCAACAACTGACATTTTGCTTGAATTCGCTGATTTTATTTCTAATATTTTTTATCGCGCTTATATTAAAGACGATGAAAAGTTTTTTGAGAATCTAAAGTTTAAAATGGTCCAAATAAAAAATCCGCTAAAATAGCGGATAGAAGCCTTTTGGGACTGTTTTGGTTTCATTGGGATATTCCTAAAATGAGAATGCCCTCCACCAAACTTTACCCTAAGGACTTACTCTTATTGTCAGTATAACAGAACTAAAAAAAATGTCAAGAGGTCAGATGTGGATAACTTATAACTATCAATAAATATTAAAAAAAATAAACAAACAGGATTGTCTTAAAAAATAATTTTGAAATAAAAACAAAATATGCGAATTTCAAGGCATCATATTTCATGGAGAGAAACAGTCAAAGAATTTAATTCGGATTCTGAAAAAGGGCTTACCGAAAAAGAAGCGAGAATCAGGCAGAAAAAATTCGGCGAGAATAAATTTCCCGAAGCAAAACCGTTTTCAAAATTCAGAATACTTCTTGAACAATTCAAAAGCCCTTTGATTTATATTTTGATAATCGCCGGAATTATAACTTTGGCTTTGGGAAAATTTACCGACTCTATTGTTATTTTTTTAGCCGTCATTGTTAATGCCGCTTTTGGATACATTGAAGAGAATAAGGTTTCTGAGACAGTTAAAAAATTGAAAAAGATTTTAAAAACTGAAGCGATAGTTTTAAGAAACGGCGAAAAAAAGAAAATTCTCCGGGAAAAAATTGTTCCCGGAGATATTGTTTTTTTAAACTCCGGAGACAAAGTTCCGGCTGACGGACGGCTGATTGACGCGGAAAATTTAAAAATCAGCGAAGCAACTTTAACCGGCGAATGGATTCCCGCGCAAAAAATAAATACAATTTTGCCGAAAAAAACATCTTTGGCTGATCGGGACAATATGATTTATATGGGAACGATTATTGAAGCCGGACAGGGAAAAGCGATTGTTACTAAAATTGGAATGAACACGGAGATGGGAAGAATCGCCAGAATGTTAGAAGAAACCGAGGAAGAAAAAACGCCGATTCAGAAAAAATTATTCGGGCTTAGCAAAACAATTAGCATAGTAATTGGAGTAATTTGTTTTTTCATCTTTCTCGTGGGAATTATCAGGGGGCAGAATTGGGTGGATATGTTTGAGACATCAATCGCGGTCGCTGTCGGCGGAATTCCCGAAGCTCTGCCGATTGTGATGACAGTAATTTTAGCTGTCGGAATGGAAAGAATTTTAAAAAAGAAAGGATTGGTCAGGCGTTTGGCTTCAGTGGAAACATTGGGAAGCGCCTCGGTAATCTGCATTGATAAAACAAGAACTTTAACAAAAGGGAAAATGGAATTGGGCGAGGTTTTTGCCAAAGACGAAAAATTCGCTTTGGAAATTGGAATTATGGCGGCGCAATCATTTATTGAAAATCCAGGCGATAATTTTAAAAAATGGAAAATTGACGGATCGTCAACAGATAATGCTTTGATTCTGGGAGCGGCGGAAAGAGAAATTTTAAAACCGGGCATAGACAAAAAAAATCCTTCAATTTTAAAATTCCCATTTGATCCTGACAAAAAATATTTAGTAGGACTAAATAGGATTGAGGGAAGATTAGAATTGTCTTTCTGCGGCGCTCCGGAAAAATTAATTAAATTAAGCAAAGAATTTGAAATTGACGAAAAAGAAATCAGAAACAAATTAGATGAATTTACAAAAAGGGGATTGAGAGTTGTCGGCGTAGCTTATAAAAAAATCGGGCATTTGGAAACTGAAAAAGAAAAAATTGAAAAAGAATTTCAGGATTTAACTTTCGTCGGACTGATTGCCTTAAAAGATCCTTTGAGGAAAGGGGTGAAAGAAGCGTTTAAAATGTGCCAGGAAGCTCATATGCGCCCGATTATTATTACCGGCGATCATCAAAACACCGCTGTCGCAGTCGCCAATGAATTAGGAATGGAAATAAAAAGAGGCGAAGTTATTCTGGGCAATAATTTAGATAAAATTTCTGACAAAGAGTTAAGGGACAGAATTGAAAAAATAAAAATTTACGCCCGCGCTGAACCGAGGCATAAAATGAGAATTGTTGAGGCCTGGCAGAAAAAAGGAGAAGTGGTGGCAATGACCGGCGACGGAGTTAATGACGCGCCGGCTTTAAAAAAAGCGGACATCGGTTTGGCAGTCGGTTCTGGAACTGAAGTTGCCAAAGAAGCGTCGGACTTGGTGATTTTAAACGATTCTTTTGAAGTGATTGTCAAAGCGGTCAGAGAGGGAAGAGTGATTTTAGATAATATCAGAAAATCAATTTCTTATGTTTTGGCTGATTCGTTCACCTCGCTTTTTTTGGTCGGATCTTCTTTTGTTCTCGGCTGGCCATTGCCGATTCTGCCGGTCCAGATTTTGTGGAATAATCTTGTTGAAGATACTTTGCCGGATATCGCTTACGCTTTTGAGCCGGAAGAAGAAGGCGTAATGAAAAGAAAGCCGACTCCCTTAAAAAGCCCTTTGTTGAATAAAGAAATGAAAGTTTTAATTTTTGGAACCGGACTGATTGACCAATTTATAATTTTAATTTTATTTTGGATTCTCTGGGGATACTTGGGATTAAATTTGGATTATTGCCGAACAATGGTTTTTGGCGCGATGTGCATAGACACTTGCTTTGTTGTTTTTTGCTATAAAAATTTGAAAAAAAATCTCTGGCAGATAAATCCTTTTTCCAATAAATTTTTGGTTCTAAGTTCTGTTTTTGTTTTTACATTTTTTGCTTTGACCGTTTATTTTCCGCCGCTGCAAACACTTTTGAAAACAGTTCCTCTTGGTCTTGGAGATTGGCTGATCCTTGTTTCTACCGGAATTATCAGTATGTTTTTAATTGAAATTACCAAGTGGTGGTTTATTTCAAGGAAAATGACGGAGAAGTAAGAGTGATATTGTTTTAAAATATTTCTCTGTCATTCCCGCGTAGGCGGGAATCCACTATTAAAATCAATGTTACTATGTGCGTAGATTCCTGCCTGCGCAGGAATGACAAATTAGAAAATTTAGAATATAACTATTTATCCTTGCTTAATTTGAATTATTAGATTAAAATAGAATAAAAGAAATAAAAATCGCGAGTGTAGCTTAGTGGTAGAGTTCTTGCCTTCCAAGCAAGCTACGCGGGTTCGATTCCCGTCACTCGCTCAAATATTACGGGATTTGCAAAATTTAATAATAAAAAAATGAAAAAACAATTCGGGCAATTTTTTACCACAAATTCTGATTATATTTTGCAGGGATTTGAAAAGTTTGTAAAAAATAAGAAAATCATTGATCCTTTCGCCGGAAATCAAGATTTGATTAAATGGGCTAAAAAAAATAACTGCAACAAAGTTGACGGATTTGATTGTGATAAAAAGTATGTTGACAATAAAAAAGTTTTTTTAAACGATTCTATAAAATTTCCCCAAAAATACAAATTTGTTTGCACTAATCCGCCGTATTTGCACAAAAACAAAGCGGACAAAACTACAAAAGAAATTTTTTTTACTGGCGTTCATTCTTATTTTGAAGATTTATATCAGGTTTCCATTTTTTCAATTCTTAATTGCGAAGAAGGTATTTTAATTGTTCCGCTTAATTTTTTGTCAGCAGAAAATTCTAAAAAAATAAGAGATTTGTTTTTTGAGAAATTTGAAATAGTAAAATTAAATATTTTTTCCGAGCAAGTTTTTAAAGACACTACTTATAATGTAATCTCTTTCTATTTTAAAAAGAAAAAACATCACACAGAAAAAAATAAAATTATGGCTATAATTCTGCCAGAGAAAAAACAAATTTCTTTTATTATTGAAAAAAAGTTTGGCTGGCAATTCGGCGGTAATTTTTTAAACAAAATAAAAAGCGCTAAAAATTATTTAGGTGTTTTTCGTTTAACAGAAGATTTTCTACAATCTGGCGAGTATGAAATGGAGATGGCACTTCAGAATATAAAAGACAAAAGAGATTATAATGTGAACCAAAGCATTAAAAAAATATTAGAAAAAAATATTTTATTTTTAAGGGCGATTGACAGCAAGAATGGAAAAAAAATCCAGCTTGAAGATATAAGGAAATATAATATTTCCGGACTTGTGGGAAAAAGCACTTCTAGAAATATGGCTCATTTAATTTTTGAACAGGAAGTTCCGATTGAAGAACAAGAAACATTAATAGAGGAATTCAATCAGGAATTAAACAAAAATAGGCAAAAATATTTTTCATTTTTTCTTACGAATTTTCGCGACAATAACCGCAAGAGGATTTCTTTTGATTTCGTTTATAAATTTTTAAATTATCTTTATCAAGAAAAGCATGCAAAACAACCAACATTACTTTAAAATCTCCCAACAAAACCAGGAAAAGCTTTTAGACAAGTTTTATGTTTTTGAGGATAAACACCCTGATTTAGAAAAATACATTGCGAATACCAGAGAAATTAAAAATCTTCTAATTACTGTCAAAACCTTAGAAAGAAAAAAAGAAAAATCAAAGATAATTGATAAATACTTTTGCGAATTACAAAAAATTTTATGCAAAGTTTCAAATTGTTCTGAATTTATTTGTTTTGTAAATGCTTGTGATAATACTTTAAGTTCCGTCAAAAAAGATTTGAATTTGATAAAAAAGATTACTAAAAAATATTTTGCGAAAAGAATTTTGAATGAATTTATTCCAGAAGAATGGATTCAGGCAATTTTAGATTCAAATTCTTCCAGAAAAAAAGGTAAATGCGGTGAAATAAAATTAATTTCAATTTTACAAAAATTTGGCATTAATGAAGTTAAAAATTGGGATGATTTTTTCTCTCAAAAAAAATGCGTTGTTCAATTTTCTAAAAGCTTTAATTTAAAAAATGTTCGTAAAAATTTAGGTGTAAAAATAAAAACCAAAAAACAAGATAAAAAATTAGATTTAATTGTTAAAGTTCAAAATAAAATATTTTTGGTTGAAGCAAAACATTTAAATAGTTCTGGCGGCGGACAAGACAAGCAAATTTCAGAACTTATTGAAATTTTAAACTTAAAAGAAAAAAATGAAAATATTTTTTATGTTTCGTTTTTAGATGGAAATTATTCAAACATTCTTTTGGATAGCGGAAAATGCGGAGATAAATTAAAAACGCAACGCAAAGAAATTAAAAAATATCTAAAAAATAATCCAAGAAATTATTGGCTGAATACGACTGGATTTATTTCTTTATTTGCAGATATTAAAGAATAAAGAATAATTCCAAGCAAGCTGCGGCGGTTCGATCCCGCTCACTCGCTCAAAAAGTAAATTCGCATAAAATTTAAATAGTTTTAATTAATCAAAATACTATGGAAAATGAACCAAAAATAGAACAGCCGCCAAAAATTAATTTTAATGCAAGCAATTTTGCATACACTCTTCGTGTGTTAGATTTATATAAAGAGTTGGGTCCTGAATCAAAAGAATACCATTCTGATATCTCTGAAGTTGTTTCAAATTTAAGTAGAATGCTTCCGCATACTTTTGATTATTGGGAAGATTTAGAGACTCAAATTGACAGAGCATTTTCTGGTGAAAGCAGCAGCTTAACCACAATTAAATTACCGCAAGACCTAAAAGAGAAATATAAAAATTTGATTGTAAAAAAAATTAAAGAGCAAATTCAAGAAAACAATATAGAATAGAACTCGTTCCTAAAATTTTGAAAGTTCATTTATTTATCAAAATAAAAAAAACTGATTACAAATCAGTTCCCGCAGAAGAACATTTTATCCAAAAGTGGCATTTTAAAATGCCACTTTCTAAAATTCATTATGA
>CBDVEN010000015.1:0-7857 GCA_965373025.1 uncultured bacterium
AATTTGGATTTCTGGTTCATCAGTATCATAATTTATCCCAATATGCCTGCCTTCTGAATCATAAATATGCAAATCAACTGGACAGGCAACACCAAATTCTAAAGCGCTGGTTAATAAACCTTCTGGACGGGTTTGAAACCATCTATCTTGGTTAGGATGCCAAGGAGCTCTCGGATCAAACCAAAATCGCGAAGGAATATCTCCTGTAAATTTATTTGGCCAATAACCATCAGCCGGTTCATTTTGCTTTTCTCCTTTTATTAATTCATTTTCAACTTTGCAAAATTCTCTCTGTTCTCCATCGATTTCTTTTTTAATTTCTTCAACACAATTTCCAACCTGATAATAATTAAAGAAATTAGGTTTGTAAGTTAATCCGCCTGGATTAAAAATATCCCGACTTCCCATATCTGAACATCTGTAAAGCTCCGTGGCTTCCTTGAGCGACATAAGCGACTGGATGAGTAGTGTTAATTCTTCCTATTTCATTCCAAGAATAAACTCCGATATACCAGTGTCGGGCAAAACGGACTTCAAATGGCTGGTCTAAATTATTTTTGTCAAAGACAACGAAGACGGTTGCGTCAAAATCATGTTCATGATTTCTCAAAAACCAGTGATAATTCTGTGCCATATAAATCCAATACTGAACAGTAAAATAATTCTCATCTTCTACGGTATGAGTATAGACATATGGCTCTGCCCAATCACCCTTTTTTATATCGTAATTCTCTCGGTTATTCTCTACATCAGCATCATTGTCAAAATAAAAACCAGTTGGATAATATTCTTCCCCTTGAGAAAATTTCCAATAAGGAAAATAATCTTTAATTAATTCTTTCTGTTTTTGTTCTGAAACCCCCAAAATAACTTCAAATTTTCCTGAATAATCAATTGCTTGGCCTTCATATTCACTTAAGGCAACAATTGCAACCTGATATTCACCAAGCGGGATATTTTCTGGAACTGTCCAGACATTGGTATAAAAATTATCGCCTGCTGTTTTATCGGGATGAATTCCATCATCATAAAGTCTGATAAAATAAGGATCTAATTCTGGAAAAAACGCTCCGACAAAAGAAACATTGTCATTTTCTTCGCCGACTACCTTTGCTTTTATAGTTATGGTTTGATTTATTTTTACTTTATTCGGTTCAATGGAAACATCAGAGATTGTTGGAGGAGAGCCGGAAATCATTAAAGCGGAAGATGAGGAAGGGGAAAGAAAAAATCCTGCTAAAATTAGAAAAGATATTTTAATTTTAAAATTATTCAGAAAGAAATTTGACATAGGTTTATTATTCAATCTATTTATTTTCACACATTCCCAAATAAATTATTTCCGGATTGCTCGGATCAAGGAGAATTTTTTTGATCGTTTTTCCGCTTCTCAAATTATGAATTGTCCAAGTTGTTCCACTATCAATGCTTTTGTATAAAACCGAACCAGCCGCATAATAAATAATTAAAGAATTATTCGGATGAATAACGATATCTGAAATAGGAATAATTTGCGGAGGAGTTATAATATTAACTTGCGACCATGAATTTCCTCCATTAGTTGTTTTAAAAATTCCCTGTGAAGAGCCAATATAAATACAATTTGGATTAGACGGATCAATCGCAAGAGAAGTTAATTCCCTATTTGACTCGACATCTTTTAATTCTTCTTCAAATGATTGCCAATTATTTCCTCGGTCATTGCTTTTATAAATTTGATTTCCGCTAATTATCCAAATGATGTTTGTATTTTTTGGATTTAGAACAATTTTTTCAATTGAATGTTCAAAAAATATTTTAAGTTCCCAGCTGGATCCGTAATTAACACTTTTGAAAAATCCGCCGTTTGAACTTGCCAAATAGATAACGCGTGTGTCAAAAAAATCCAATTCTATATCTATAACAATATCTTTCGGAGCTTGGCTTAAATAAATTTCACGCCATTTTTTCCCGCCGTCTGAAGTTTTTAAAACTTTTCCTCTGTTTCCCTGAAAAATGGCGGCATAAATATAATTATCATCTTTAAAATCAACAGCAATGTCATAAACTGAAGCTTTAGCGCTTAAAATTCCGTTTTCATCGCCAATTTTAAACCATACTTCTCCGCCATCCGCGCTTTTATATATCCCATCTCCTTTTGTTCCAGCATAAATATTTTTTGTGTCTTTCGGATCAACAGCAAGGCAAAGTATATTTTTTGAAGCAAGAGAATGTTTTTTATCAATTTTAACTTTTTGTTGCCAGCTGCGTCCGCCTTCAATAGATTTAAAAATACCGCCATCTTTTTCTTTAATCAGATCAATATTTACGCCCGGAAAAATCTCACAGCCAGAAAAAACTAAAGAAACAGATAAAGTTAAGGCAATGATGACAATTTTGCTTTTTAAAGATGAATCCATATTATATTTTCAAAACTAAATTTTCCAGTGCTAATCTCGCGTTAACATTAGTCGTTGAAATTAATTTCTCTGTCTCTTTTATTGAACGAATTATTTTAAAAATTTTTTGTATAGAATAACTACCCCCGCTATCTTCCAAAAAATTGATTTTTAAATTTTGGCAGTTCAGTTTTTCAAGAGCCATATCGCGAAAACAAATAAGCCAGATTTTTAATATTTTTTTTGATTCCGCCGCGTTCTTGGAAATCTTTTCAATATATTTATATCTTTCATTATAATCGGACTGGATTAATTTTTGAAGTTCTTTTGTAATTTGAAAAAAACGCTCAACTTTTTCCGGATTTTTGTAAAATTCAAAAGCTAAGTCTGGTTTTCCGTTTGACAGTTTGGATAATTTTCGCGCTTCTGATTGATCAGCTCCTTGAGCAATTAAAAATTCTTCAATTTCTTTTTGGGAAACCGACAAAAGTTTTAAAACCTGGCATCGGGATACTATTGTCGGAATAATAAAATCTTGTGACTGCGCAGTAAGAATAATAACCGCTTTTCCTGACGGTTCTTCCAAAGTTTTCAAAAGAGCGTTAGCCGCCTCTTGAGTCATTTTTTCCGCTTCCAATATCAAACCGATTTTATAAGGAGAGCAATACGGATAAAGCCCCAGCTGATGCTGGAGTTTTCTGATTTCCTTAATGCCGATTGCCCGCTCTTTTTTTATTCCTTTGGATTCTGACTGCTCCGGTTTAATTATTAAAACATCTAACTCACTACATTGAAGCAATTTTATAAAATCCAAAGCAAGCGCGCTTTTACCAATTTGTTTTTTTCCAACAATTAAATACGCCTGCGAAATAGTATCTTTAGCAATTGATTTTTTCAAAAAATTTTTTTGGCGCTGATGCCCGATTGTTTTCCAAATAAATTTATCTTTCATTACTTATAATTTAACATATTTTCTTTAAATTGACAAAATTTTTGGCAAAAAATTAATATCCCCGCTTAATTCTTCTAAAAGTTTCAATTGCCCAATTAATCCAATAACGGCTGTTAACCGGCAAATCCTGCGCCCTGATTAAATCTTTTTGATACCCGCCAAAACCTTTTTTAAAAAGCGTCAAGCCCTGCCAAGGATGTTTTGATTTATCCGGCGGCGCAATTCCCCAAAAATTAAAAATTTTGCAATTCCTTTTTTTTGCTTCCTTAATCGCTTCCCAAAGCAGAAGATAAGAAGTCGGAATTTTTGAATCGCTGCGCAAAGAAGCGCTGTGATGATAAAATCCCTGATTGCCGTAAAAAATAAAAAGCGCCGCTGATAATAATTCACCTTTATGTTTCGCGAAAAATAGCGCGATGTGTTTCTCTTTCATAAAAGCGTTGAATTCTTTTTTTAAATATTCTTTGGAAAACGGAACAAATTTTTGCCGTTCAGAAGTTTTTTGGTAAATTTTATAAAACTCGTTTAAATCTTCCGGATTTTCGCTTTTAATAATTTGAATATTTTCCCGATAACCTCTTCTGATTAAATTGCGGGTTGTTTTTCTCATTTCTTTTAAAATTTTTTCTTCGTCTGTCGCAGTATCAAGAAGCCAAGTTATTTCCGGTTTTAAATGAATCGGCGATTCCCGGAATTTTAAATCTTTAAAAATTTTTATATTTTCTTCATTTTTTATCAAAAGCGGACTAATTCTAACAAAACAGCATTTTTCTTTTCTCGCCAAATCTTTTAAATAATTTATTAAAATTTTAAAAATATTTAACTTTGACTTTTGCCCGTCCGCATCGCTACGCGAGCAAGCAGATTCATCTTTCTGTATAATAGTAAATGAACTCGCTTGCGAAGCGTTGCGGGCAGGTTCTTTGTTTTTTGTTTTCAAAACGGGTCCATAAGGTAAAAAAAGGAAAGCGCCGCGCCGCGCCAAAACTCTAATTACCAAAGCTGCGCCGACAATTTCTTCATCGTCAAAAATTCCCAAGCGAAAAATTTTATCGCCGAGCGACTGATGAAACTCGCCCCAATGCCAGGACTGCAAAAACGGCGGTTCGTTTTGGGAAAGAATAAAATCTTCCCATTGAGTTTTATTTTGAATTTCTTTTACAGAAAACATAATTTGCAATATTATTCTGAACTTACAAATGTCATCCTGAACTTACAAATGTCATCCTGAACTTGTTTCAGGATCTATCAATATAATTTTAAAAATAAATCTTCAAAATTTGGATTTTTACTTTTGATTAAATTTATTTTCCATTCCCTATGCCAATTCTTTAATTGTTTTTCTCTTCTAATGGCAGAATTAATATCATTAGTTTCTTCAAAATAAACTAATTTTTTAAGATTGTATTTATTAGAAAAACCTTTCATTAATTTATTCTTATGTTCATAAATTCTTTTGGTTAAATTATTAGTCACGCCGATATAAAAAGTAGTATCGTTAAAATTGGTCAAAATATAAACATAATAACTTTTGAACATAATTTTGTTTTTCAGATCCTGAAACAAGTTCAGGATGACAAAGAAAGTTCAGGATGACAAATCGGACTTGACAATTTCCCAAAAATTTGTTAGGTTTAAAATAGTAGGAGGAGGAAAAAAATTAGGAGGTGAAAAAGAAATGGAGTTTGAAGTTGCTTCTGAAATTGTTAAAGGAAAAAAAAGAATAATCGGTCTTGATCTTACACCAAAAAAAGGTTCTCATATTGGAGTAGATGCGATAAATACGGTAGACGAAGAAGAGTTTTGCCGAAATCTTTTTTATAGATATAACTATTTTACTATTGACGAGGAGGAGAAAAAGATTATTATCGAAAGTTCTAAACACGGAAGTAATTGGAATAAATGTTTTTTTGGTGTCAGCAAAAAAGAAGCAGAAGCTCTAAGGAATATTCTTAGAAATAAAAGAAGTTATACTATTGAAATAACGGAGAATAGTATAATTAAATTACGAATTAACGAAGACGGAAAAATGAATCGATACCCAGGAAATAAACACCAAAGAAAAATCAGAAATAAACTTAAAAGAACAAAGAAAAAATAGAAAACATGAGAGGTAGAAATAATACTTCTCTTTTTTTATTTGAAAAATTTAGATTCCCGTTTTTGCGGGAATGACAGAAGAAATAAACCCAACAATCTCTTCCGCGTCTTGAACGGAAATTCCCTGATGCGTTGGCAGATTTAAAGATTGTTTTCCAACTCTCTCCGCAACAGGACAATCCCCTATTTTATATCCAGCCGCTTTTAAATTAACTTCCTGCGGACTAACTGCTCCGCTAAACCAATTGCCAAGAATAATTTTATTTTTTTTAGCCAAATTTAAAATTTCATCCCGGCGCGGCGTTTGAATCGTGTAATATAAAAATATGTGTTTTAAATTTTCCGGAATAAAAGGCAATTTATATTTTGGATTTATGGACTGGTCTGTAGGTTCGTTAACTTTTAAATTTTGGAAATAAAAATTGGCGATTTTTATTCGGTGCTGGTTAAATTTTTCTAATTTTTCAAATTGAGCAAGCGATAGAACTGCCGAAGCGTTTGGAAGTTTCTCTAAAAAATTCTCCGGCATTTTTCCTTCTTTTTCTATTTTAAGATACGCTCGCGAAAGCAGTCCCAATTTCTGAAATAAAAATAAAAGTATTTGCCCAAGTTTTAAAAAATAATAAGTCGGTAGAATAACCGTAAAAGCGATTGGATGAAAAAGTTGTTGAAAAATCCAGCCATTTGACGGAAAAGAAATCTTTTGATAAATTTCTTTGAAACATGGCAAAATATCTGGATTATTTAAAGTAACCATTCCGCCGAAAACAGAAGAAATAATTTTGTCCCGCCCAAAACTAAAAAACGCGGCGTCCCCGAACAATCCGGTTTTTTTTCCTTGATATTCGGCGCCGAGTGAGTGAGCGCAATCTTCAATGATAAAAATATTTTTATCGCGGGCAATTTCCAAAATCTCTTTTATTTTTCCGGGCATTCCAAAAGTGTGCTGGATAATAATCGCTTTTGTCCGAGAAGTAATTTTTTCCTTAAGTTTTTTCGGATCCATATTAAATGTTTCTTCGCCAATATCAACATAAACAGGTTTTGCCCCTACCCAAATAATCGCGTTCGGAACCGCCACTGTTGTGTACGCTTGAGTGATTATTTCGTCGTTGCTTTTTAAATTAAGGGATTTTAAAATTGCAAAAAGTCCGGCTCTTCCACTGGCAAAACTAAAAACATATTCTGCTCCGAGATAATTTTTAAATTTATTTTCCAATTCTTTAACCGCCTTTCCTTTTTTCCACTTTTTCCAATTCCAAGGAAAAATTATCAAAGCCAATGCTAAAAATACATCCTCTTTGGATGTATTCGGCGAAAGAGCGACCGCAATCGGTTCAAATGGATTATGCATAAAATTTGTTATCCTAAATTGATTTGTCATCCTGAACTTTCTTTATCATCCTGAATTTACTAATTGTCATCCTGAAATTATCTAATCTGTCATCCTGAACTTGTTTCAGGATCTGTCAGATTCCAAAATAAATTCGGAATGACAAAATGTGAACTTGTAATAACAGAGTTGCCCTTGACAATTTTTAAATATTTGATATGATGTGGGTAATAGGAGGATTAGGAGGTGAGAAGAAAATGGAGGGAAGGATTTATGAGTGCCTTGAGTATATCGGAGGTAGTATAAGCATAGAAGAAGATGCTTGGGAAAGTGTTAAAAAGCTACTTTTGCCTGATATAGATATTTTAGTCAAACTTGAGAGAACGCCGATATTAAAGGAAGAATTGGGTTTAGAATTAGCTGTAGTTACAAGACGCAATCTCATTTATCTTGAGATAAAACAAGCTATAGGGATATCGAACGCGGGAGAAATTCCAAGTGAATTTATCATAAAAGCTCAAGAACTCTCAGACATCGAGGATAAATACAACGCGGTTATAGTAAAAGAAATTGTAAGTAAAGTTTCTAAAAGCGATCTACCAAAGAATTTCACAGTGGATGCCAAAGAACTTATAAAAAAGCAAAGAGAATTGTTAGATTTAGCAAAAAGAACTGGCATTCTGAAAATTTTAGAAACAAAAAAACAAAAACAATAAATAATTCATAGGGGTTTGGTTACATTTTTTACCAGCCCTTTTTTTATTCTCGCAATGATGGTGAAAAAAAATTTTGAATTTTAATCTGTCATTTTGATTTTTGATATTTACCTTTTGAATTTCTTCAGATATCCAAATTTCTAACCTTCTTCGCGTAAGTTTGGATAAATCTTTTTCTCGGAGCGACTTCCGGACCCATCAAAGTTTCAAAAACCAAATCGGCTTTTTCCGCATCTTCAATCATCACTTTTTTCATAATCCTGTTTTCTGGATCCATTGTTGTATCCCAAAGCTGAACCGGATTCATTTCTCCCAAGCCTTTGTATTGCTGAACACGAACGCCTTTCTCTGTTTTTTCTTTTTCTTCAGATTCAACTT
>CBDVEN010000016.1:0-7792 GCA_965373025.1 uncultured bacterium
TTGTATCCGTCTTTGGCAATTCCCTGTTTTTCAGCAAGCATTTTTGCCGCCATAATCATTTTCCCCATTAATTTTTCGTCGCTGCCTTGAAGTTCAACAATGCTTGGAATATGTTTCTTGGGAATAATTAAAATATGTGTTGGCGCTAAAGGATGAATGTCTTTAAAGGCAAAAATCTCATTATCTTGCCAGATAATTTCCGTTGGAATTTCACCTTTGATAATTTTGCAAAAAAGACAATCCATAAATAAATTTAAACATTTTTCAGCCGTTTTTTTATTTCGTCAATTATTTTATCCAAACGGACAATTTCCTGCATTCCGGTTTTCATATCTCTGATAATAATTACTTTATCAATCGCTTCTTTCTGTCCTAAAATCAAGGCAAGTTTCACGCCGAGTTTATCCGCTACTTTTAATTGTGATTTTATGCTGCCTCGCCCCAAAGATTCACCTGTTTTAATATTTGCTTCAGTTAAGTCCTGAAAAATTTTTAAACTTTTTTTTCTTGCTGATTCGCCTAATTGCGCGAGGAAAACTTTCGGCGCGAATAAAGGAGGAACAGATATATTTTGGTTTTTCATTTCCTGAACGGTTCTTTCAACTCCCATTGAATATCCGAGCGACGGAGTTTCTTCGCCGCCTAAAAGTTTTATCAGCTCATCGTATCTTCCTCCTCCGCCTAAAGCTAATCCAGTAAAAGGTCCGGTTTCCGGACAGATTTCAAAAACTGTTTTTGTATAATAATCCAATCCTCTGACTAAAAACGGATTTAAAATATAAGGAAGCTCCAATTCATCAAGATATTCTAAAATTTCTTTAAAATGACTATGGCATTTAGGGCAAAGATGGTCAACGCTTTGCGGCGCGCCGTTAATTACTTGGGCGCATTTTTCTTCCTTGCAGTCAAGAAGCCGCAAAGGATTTTTCGCAAATCGGTTTTGGCAGTTAAGGCATATCTTATTTGTTTTGTTGCGATAATAATCTTTTAAAAGTTTTTGGTATTCTGGACGGCATTCAGGGCAACCAATACTGTTAATTTGAATAGTTAAATTTTTCAAGCCGATTTTTTCAAATATTTTAAAAGCCAATTGGATTACCTGAGCGTCTAAAACAGAAGACGGATCATTAAGCGTTTCATAACCAATCTGCCAAAATTCCCTGTATCGTCCGGCTTGCGGTTTTTCGTAACGGAACATTGGTCCGGCATAAAATAATTTTACCGGCTGGGGCCAGTTTGCCATTCCATTTTTTAAATAAGCGCGGGCAATTCCAGCGGTCGCTTCCGGACGGAGAGAAAGATTTTCTCTTGATTTGGAATAAAAAGAATACATTTCTTTTTCAACAATGTCAGTTGCTTCTCCGACGCTTCTGCTGAATAAACTTGTTTCTTCCAAAATAGGCGTTTCAATTTGCCGGTATCCGTATGACTGGCAAAGTTTTTTCGCCCGTTCTAAAATAAAATCCCAATATCTCCAATCTTCTGGCAAAATATCGCGCATTCCCCTTACTGTTTGCAAAGGAAGAACGATATCTTTTTTGACTGTAGTTTTAAGTTTAGTCACTAATTTTTTTCTATTTTTAATTATTTTTTTTCTTGGCATAAATTTATTTAGTATTCTGGTTTTTCTAAAATATCTATTTTATCCAAAGGCCAGGCTCTTATCCATGCGCGGCCTATAATAAAATTTTCAGGCAAAGATCCCCAGGTTCTTGAATCAGAAGACGCGCGGCGATTGTCGCCCATAACAAAATATTCGCCGTCGCTTAATTTAGTTTCCATTGAAAAATCCCTTTTTTTGCCGTCAATCAAATAATTGCTTTCGTCAAGAATAAATCCGTCAGGATTTTCACTGTTAAAAATAGTGATTTTTTCCTGATTGATTTTTATTTTTTCTCCGGGAAGCCCGATAATTCTTTTAATGTAATATTGCGAAGGATCTTTCGGATATTTGAAAATAATTACTTCTCCTCTTTCCGGATCAGTGAGCCGATAGCTTAATTCGTCAACGATTAAATATTCTCCGTCGTGGAATTGCGGCTCCATACTGGCGCCGTTGACAAAAAACGGCTGGATTAAAAAATAACGGACCGGAACGATAATCGCCAAAGAGATAATAACAACTTTGGATATTTCCCAGACAAAAAACAGAGAGCTTTTTAAAAACCCTCTTTTGTTCTCCTTCGGATGATTAGCCGTTAAATCGCCTTGCGCTTGATTTTTTATGCCTTCTTCCATATTTTTTTATTAATTATTTCTTTTATGCTCTTTATTAACATGATACTATTTTTTTTGATAAAAGTCAACCCCGCCTTTTTTTAACGATTTTTTAAAAATCTATACAAAAAACCCTCTTGAAAAGAGGGTTTTAAAAAATAAAAATTATTTTATAAAACAAATTATTCTTAAAACTTTTTTTCTGCGGAAAGGATCGCTTTCCTATAATTACAATAATCGCAATCTGGATCGGCTTTTGGAATTTTTTTGCTGTTTAAGCATTTATGAATGTCAAAAATAGTTTTCTCAATCCAGTTATCACTGCCCTTATATGGAATTAGAGTAATATCAAATTCCAATTTTGCGTCAAACGCTTTTTTATCTGCCTTGCCGTTGCAATAAACAAAATAACTGATATCAGAAACTTTGTAGCCATTTTGCCTAAGCAACCACTGATAAATTTCCATCTGCCTTTTATATCCATCGTGCCAATCTTTATCTAATTTTGTAATTTCTTCGGCTTTAGCTGTGGCTTTGTAATCAACGACGATAAATTCTTTTTTGGAATTTTGCCAAAGATCGTCAATCGCTCCGAAAATTAAAAAATTAGTCGGTTTATGCAAATATTGAACGCCAGTAAAATTGTGCCTCCATTTATCTAAATCCTTATGCGGAATTGGTTGGGCGTCCACACAGTATTTTTTAATCAAAGGATGTTTTTTATTTTTCGCCCGGCAAATGTCAAATTCTTTTTTTAATAAAGCGTCCACCGCTGAATTCAAAGAAAAAGGAAATCCCGGCGGACGACCGACTCCCAATTTTCTGTCAAAATAAAAACAGCGAGGACAATTTAAAAATAATTCAATTCTTGAACGCGATAAATTAAACGGTTTAGAATCGTCTGGATTGTATAAATTTTTTGTTCGTTGGGAATTATAATATTGAGACATAATTTTATTGATTATATTGTTTAAATATTTGAACTTCCTTTTTATTAATAATTTTGTCAATTTTATTTATTCTATTTTTAATTAAATAACTGTTACTATCAATTATAGTTTTTATTTTGCTATTAATTATCCAATTAGTATTAAATAATCGTTGTTTGTTGTCGTAAGCATTTTTACAGAGTTTTTCATTTGATTTTATTTTTGTGTTTAATTTTATGACCATTCTTTGTAGCCATATTTCAAGTAAACCAATATTTGGCAAGGTACAAATTTTATTTTGAATTTTTGTTATTATTTCACTTTGCTTTTTAATGGACATTTTTGAAATACAAACAGAAGCTAAAGCTGATACCATCGGAAAAGAGTTAGGGTTATTATAAGCAATATCAATAAGAATTCCGATAATAATATCTTGCTGATAAGTAAAATCTGATAGTTTTACCACATTAAGGATGTTGGAAAGTCTCATGGTTATAGTTCCGGAATTGGGATAATTTTTACTGATAGTTTGAATTATTAATAACTGTCTCAACAACTCTCTTTTTGATAATTTTTTGGGCACAACTCCGTACTTCAGTGCTTCTATTTTATCTTTTTTTATAGAGCCATTAATTACATCATCACTAAAGTAAGTTTTATGAGTATTAAGACGGAATCCTAAATTTAATAATAATTCACTCAAATATTTTAATATTTTATCACCGTCACTAACATCATTAACAAAAATTCTATAATCATCGCGATAACGCAAAATGTGAAAATCTTTTCCTTTCAAATCCTTTTTAAGCTTTTCTGACAACTTTAAGTCGACATAACCCAGTACTATTTCAGCTATAAAATCCATTAAAATACTACCTTGCGGAATTCCGTTTGTTTGCCCATACGACATTGCTTGAATATGACGATCAATCTTATTTCCAAATAAATCATTAAAACCTCTCATATGTTTTGAGTCTGTCTTAGTATGAATAGCCCATGGTAATGAATGCGTATATATTGATCCATAGCAATCTTCAATATCTGTCTGGAATAAAAATTGATATTCTAAGGAAAGAGCAATTGATCGTTTCTCGACATTAGTTACCCACCAAGATATTTGAGCGGCTTTTTGTTTTTCCTTTTTGTTGGGTAAAACGGATATGCTTTCACATTCAATTTTTTCATCATTTTGAAATTCTTTAAACCTATTTTGCAAAAAATTCCAATTATTTTTTTCTGTGATGATATTAACTAAAGAAACATAAATCAGCGGATTGATTATTTGATATTTACGCCAAGCATATTTGCCATCTTTGTTGCCATATAAAATATGATTAACCGATTCAATTTGCTTTGCCTGATTTAGTTCGTTTAACAGTAAATAATTATTTTTCACAATTTTTACAATATTTGAAAGAACCTTATTAAAAACAAAATAAGGAGGTAAATCAATGTTGGTATACGCCTCTTGCGTAAGAAAAAATTTTCTAACGGCTATATAATTTAACTGTAATACATTTTTTGTCATATCAATTATTTTTCGTCATTTTTTTAAACCTTCCCAATTTCGTCTTTAATAAAACTATTTAAAAAACATTATCAATTTCTTTCATAACTCTCCCTGTCTCCGCCAGCGCCACAATCATCTTTTGATAATGTTCAATGTCAGCATTAGTAAGGACACGGTCTTTGCGGTCTTTGAGCCATTTTTGCGCCGGCTGATAGCCGCCAATGTAGAAATTCCAGGCCGATTCAAGGACTTTGCCAAAATATTGGTCTTTATTAATAAACACTTTGTTATCTTTATAAACTAACTTTTCAACTATATTTGACCCGTCAATTGGATAAGTCGTGATAAATTGATTTACCTTTGGCGATTCTAAAAGATGAAGCGAACGCAATTCCGCGCCAAGCGCGGCTAACGCTTTAAAGCTCTTTTTATCCTTCGGATATGACGCGCGCGGAAAATCAATCTTTAAAAATTCTTTGTATTTTTCCCGATAGCTTGGCGAGTGAAGAACGGCGTAAATATAATCAAAAATATCTTCCGGCTTAACTTTGCCGACAATTTTTTCTATTTTATTGACGATTTCTTTTTTAAAATTCGGCAACTTATCTCCGTTCTCATAAATATAAAGAGGCGCTATGTAATCACCACCCTGCATTCCTGACCTAGACCAACTTCTAAAATCAATAATATTTTTTGAAACAAAAACAGGTGAAGCTTTTTCTTCTATACTACCTCTCTTAAAAATAAGTCCCATATTCTCTTTTGAGAGAAAGTTATTCATAACATCATCCCTACATCTCCAAATCAAATTCTTATCATAATAAGTCCATTTAATATCAAAAGGTCTATAACTTATTTGCTCATATTTATTTTCGTCTAAAACAATTTTATTTTTGCTTTTATTTTCTAATACCCATTTAGCATAATTCTTACCAAGCTTATATTTACTTTTTAACTCTTGCTCTGAAATATTTTCTAACAAAAATTTATTCAATCTTTTTTCTATTTCTTTTTTATCTTTCGCAATTATAAATGCATCGCCCATAGTAACTATTCCTGTCACATTTTTATTAAATATCTCTGTTACAGAAAATCCTTTATCATAATTATCTTTCCCCTTAAAATCTTTCGGCACAAAAAAGAAATACGGCTTTGTATATTTTGCTTTATTCCACTTTATACTTTTCAAATCATTTTTGTTTAAAAAATCAAATTTGCTTTTCCTGCTACCGTATAAATCTTTATGATATACATTGCCAAGCTCTTTTTCTTTTTTGCTTTTATTTTTTTTCACAAAAATATTTATAGATACGCCTTGCATTATATTAAAAACATTTTCGTCTCTGCTTTCGTCCGGCACCTTTTCTTTTTTCTTTGCGTTTCCGTGCAAATCTACAATATAAATATCATCAAAAGTTTTTAATAAATGCCATCTCATACCCCTGAAAGTTGGATTATCTATAAAACCGTTATTGGTTATGTATGCCAAAATTCCTTCGCCATTTTTTTCTATCAGATTTTCAGCAAAAGAAATAAATTTAACATAATCATCATCCAGCCAATTTTTTCTTTCTTTTAATTTAATCATTCCGCCTGCTTCAACCTTATATTTTTTTACCAAATCGCTTGCATGCTTATTTGATGAAATGGCAGAGTATGGCGGATTGCCAACCACAACCATAATCGGAGTTTTATTTTTTATAACCGCCGCTTCCTTTGATTCATCAGCAATGCTTTGAGCAAAACCAAAACTGGTAAACAAGCTTTCTTGAATAGGGCTTTCTTCAAGGGAATTTGTTAAATAAATACCAAGCCGTTGATTAAAATATTTAAATCCTGTTTTTTTAAAAGCTATAGTTAATTTTAGGTGGGCTATCGTATATGGCGCCATCATCAACTCAAAGCCATGCAAACGCGGTAGTAAGTCGCCATGCACATAAGCCGGCCAACGACCTTTTTGACCGCTTTCCAGTATTCGCTTATAAATTTTTCCTATGACATCGCTAATAAATGTTCCTGTTCCTACAGCCGGATCAAGAATCTGGACACGGTGAATGCCGGCGTCTGTCTTTGAGGTGTCAGCCAAACCATTAGCCAGACCAAACTCTTTTTCAAGCAAATAATCAACTGAACGCACAATAAATTGCACCACAGGCAAAGGCGTATAATAGGCGCCCATCTTTTTACGCAGAACAGAATCATATTCCTGTAAAAAATCTTCATAAAAATGAATTACCGGATCCGGCCCTTTATGGGTTTTGCCCCATAAATCATTTTTAAAATACTGCTTCATTAATTCTTGAATGTCGGCGTGACAAAAAACTTCACACAATTCATTGACGATATATTCAAGCCGTTTGTCAAAATTCGGTCCTACGATATGATCAAAAAAATGCTGAAGGAGCGGATTTGATTTCGGTATTAGATCGCGTGCTTCTTGGCGTGAAAAATCTTCTTTTGTCTTATCATGATACCGCGCAACAAAAAGACCATAAACAAGTGTTTGGGCATACATATCGGCAAAGGAGCCATGCGTTAAATCGTGAACGAGTAATTTTTTAATCGCTTCATACACATGAGCAAGTTCGGTGTTTTTATCCGATTCCACGGCAAGAAATTGTTGCACATTATCCCTAATTCTTTGCGCTTTTCCTCCCATAATTTTTGCCAGATGCTTGCCTGAATGTATCGGCTCTTTGTGCGATTGCGTAAAGTCAATTAGAGTTTTAGCGACATGCTCATAGTTTTCCGGAGTAGCCGTAATTGTTCGATTCTTTATATCATAATCGGCTATTTTTATTGGCTCTTCATAACAAAGTCCATTTCTATAAAAACGAAATTCCACATAATCCGTAAGGATTAAATTTGCGTAGCCATAATATCTTT
Organism: uncultured bacterium; assembly: GCA_965373025.1. Taxonomy (GTDB): domain Bacteria; phylum Patescibacteriota; class Minisyncoccia; order JAHIHE01; family DAOWLE01; genus DAOWLE01. The sequence goes on from CBDVEN010000016.1 coordinate 7,543, forward strand.
TCATTTGTTCGGATTTTTCAATCTTATCCAAAGACACGCCGATATTTTTGGCTTCAATGTACAAAATAGGTACATCGCAACTAAGCACAACAAAATCAGGTTTATTTCCCTCTTTAGCTCTCGCGTCGTGGTCTATGCGCTTAACATTAATTGATTTAAAAATTTCTTTAATCAAAATTTCAAAATCAGTGCGATATCCCATTTCACTGGTCTCCTTATAAGAAAACTTAGTGGAGATTGATTGAATATA
>CBDVEN010000017.1:0-7729 GCA_965373025.1 uncultured bacterium
AAATAACCGCGCTGATCAAAACTAAAACAATCGGCAATGAAAGAGTTACTTGGCTGACAATTAGAGAAAATACGCCTACAACTATAAAAAATAAAATAGCGCTTAAATGAAGCGCTTCGCTGATTACAATTGAAGAGATTGTTTTGTCCCAGGGGATTTTTGCTTCCTCTTTTAAAATATAGGCCTTGAACGGCTCGCCTCCGGCAAAACAAACAGGAGTCAGGTAATTGATGCTGGCGCCGACGATTTTAGCGATAAAAACTTTACTGAAAGGCGGCTTAAGATTGCTTTGGCTTTTTAAAATAAGCATCCATCTGAATATTCCGACAATCGCCGCCAAGAAAAAAACGAGCAAAAGAATTAGAAACTCGCCTAAGCTTAAACGGGACATTATCAAAAGGATTTGCTGCAAATCCATTCTTTCAATTGCCGCGGCAAACAAAACTAATCCGATCAGGAGAAAAATTGTAATCAAAATAAATTTTTTCATAAATTTTATTCAACCACTTTTCCTTCTTCCTCGCTAACGCTTGGATCGTCAGGCAGATCCGTAGAAAGCGGGGAAACTTTTGTTTCAAGATTTTCTTCGCTAAAATTATCTTTTCCGGTAATTATTGTTTCTTCAAGCAAGCGGACAAGCGTATTTTTTTGGGTAATAATCGGCTTGATATTTACTTGAAAAACTATTTCTTTAATCGGCGAAACAATGCCGGTGTTTGCCGGAATGTTTCCAGCTTGCCAGATAATTGATCCGGTTCGTTCGTCATACTGAAGTTCTTTATTTTGGTCAATTATTTCTCCGGTCCATGCGACCCAATTCGGCAAAACGCTTTTTATTTCAACATTCTGGACATCATTCGCTAAATTAAGAATCTGCCAATGAATAGTATAGCTTGTTGTCTCTCCGACTTTTGGAGGAATCGGTCCGGAATTTTTAATTCTGCCATCGTCATTATAATATCCTTTAACAGAAAGAACTAATCTTGAATTTATTTTTACCAAGATTTCATTGGAAGCGATAATCTTATTAACTCCGGTCGGGGTCGGAATATCAGGCGAGTCAATTTTAGAAATATTTTTAACAGTAAAATTTTTATCGGAAAAATCATCAATCGGCAAACGGCCTTTAACTTTAATTTTGAAGGAAACGGAACCGGTTTCGCCGGGTTCAAGAACGCCTAATTCTGGAACCCCGGCCGCGGTCCAGATAATTTGTTTTTTATCATCGTCATAAGCCCCATCTTTTACTTTTAAAGTAGCCATATCAGCAACTTCGCTAAAAATTTCAGAAGTGATAATTACTTTTCTCAAACCGATGTCAGAATTATTTTTGTAATTAATAATAAATTCAAGCTCTTCCGAACATTCAGCGTTATAATTTACTTTGCCGTTCACCGCCTGCCAAATGGAAAGCGGCAATTGGGAGATTCTGGTTTCTGAAGATTCTTCCGCATATTTGATAATCGTTTTGCTCTCGCTGATCGTTTCAATAACCGCTTTTAAAATTTTAATTTCATTTTCTTTTCCGGAAAGAGTTCCGGAAATTTCAATTTTATCGGTTTCTTTCGAGATTTCTTCAATAATCCAGACATTATTTGATTCTGTCGGCTGAGGATTGAAATTAATCGGAGTAAATCCTTCCGGGTATTCAAAAGTGATTTTTAAATTTTCGGAAGACAAACCGTTTTTAGCTGAATATTCCAAAACATAATCAACCATGCCTTCGCTTGGAACGGTTTTTGGAGAAACAAGATTTAGGATAAGAGGAATTTGCGTAATTGTCGCGGCGGTTTCAGCGGTTTTTTCAAAAGTGGAAGAAAAATTAGACGGATTGAATTTCATTTTAACGCGGCCGTATCTGATGCTGCTTTTTTCGCCGATCAGCTTGCCGCTTATTCCAAGAACTTTTTTTTCTTTCGGCTTGATTTCGCCGACTTGCCAAATTTTAAAATTTGTTTCTTCTGAAAGCGACGGTTCGCTTTCTTCAGAAATAAACCCTTCCGGATGATGGAAAGTTATTTCAACATTTTTCAAATCAACTTTGGAATTATTAGAACAATAAATGGAATAAATAATTTCTTCGCCGCTGATAATTTCTTCAGACGCTTTTATTTCCAGAACAACATCTTCAATATCAAAAGACGCCTGTCCTTTTTGATACCTAAAAGCAGCGAGAAAAATCAATCCGACCAAGCTGATTGTTGAGATAATAAGAATTATTTTATTTCTTCTTGTTGAAAATAAATCGGCTATTTTTTTTATAAAAGTTTTTTTCGCTTTTTCCATCGGCGCTTTTTGCAGTTGTTCGTCAAACGGATGCTCCAAAGGGACTTTAAGAAATTCCGGTTTTTCCTCGCGAACTTTTTCTTTTTTATAAATTTTTTGTTTAATTTCTTTTAATGCCATAATTTTGTTTTTAATTTTTTATTTATATATTTAACGACGTTAATTTTTCTATTTTTAACTATTCTAATTCTACCATAAAATTTATTTTTTTCAAAACAATAGACACCCGCAATCTCTTGCTTAATATTAAAATCTATGTTATGTTAAATTAATTAAAGAAAATTTATGAATTCTGATGAAAAACACACCTGGCTAATATTATTTTCTCTTTTGGGAATTATTTTTATCCCCTGTGTTTTTATTGGCTTGGAGAATATTTTGGCAATTGCGATTTTAATATTTGTCGGCTCAAAAATTATGCCTTATGTCGGCATCCTGTAAAACTAAAAACTGAAAACTAAAAAAACAGTAATTTATTATCTATTTCCATTGACGAATTTTTGAATGTTTGATAATGTTTAAATAATAACAGTTCTTTCAAAAAACGGAGACGGCAATTTGGTTATTAAAATTTTCAAATTAGTAATCAGTTTGCTGTTTCCAAAAATAATAAGAGGCAGCGGAGGTAAAAAATGGGAGAAGAAATAAGAAATTTGTTTCTACCGGGCAATCTCCGGTATCAGCCAAAAGAGTTAGTGCCATTTTTCGGCTACGACAATTTGTATAGAGAAGTAGCTGAAGTAGAAATAGCCACGATAAATACACTTGGTGAAATTGGTATAATACCAAAAGAAGAAATGAAAGCGCTTCTGCCATCGATTGTAGAAGAAATCTTGTCTGTTCCAACTACTGAAATAGATAGGATTGAAAGAGAAATCACTCATCATGACATTAGAGCATGGGTGAGAAAAGCGCAGGAGATAATAAACGGAAAACTATCAGGATGGGTTCACATTCCAAATACCAGCTATGATATTATTGATACCGCTAGAGCACTTCAATTTAGAGACGCTTATCAGTACGCATTGAGTCCTGCGATTGGCGAGGTTGTTTATTTACTTACTGAACTTGTTAGAAAATTTGATAGTCAAATTCAAATCGGCAGAACACACGGACAACATGCCTTGCCAATAACAGTCGGATTTTGGTTAGCAACAATTCTAAATCGAATTGTCCATAATTGGCAAGAAATGGATTCTTACAGCAACGGTTTAGTTGGACACATTGCGGGGGCAGTCGGAGCGCATAACGCGCAAATCGGTCTTAAGTTTACCGATTCCAGTGAGCAAAAAACTTTTGAACAAAAAGTGCTTCAAAAATTAAATCTAAATCCTGCAAGAATCAGTACGCAAATAGCGCCGCCAGAACCTCTTGGATATTTCCTTTTTTCCTGTTGTATGCTTTCAGCAACGTTTGCACAATTTGGCAGAGACAGTAGACATTTAATGAGAAGTGAAATAGCAGAAATCATAGAATCATATGAAAAAAAACAAGTTGGTTCTTCTACTATGGGACATAAAAGAAATCCAATTACTTTCGAAGGTCTTGAGGGAATGTGGATAAGAACGAAAAATGAATTTGGCAAAGTATTAGATACATTAATAAGCGAACACCAGCGAGATTTAGTGGGAAGTTCTGTAGCGCGTGATTTTCCTATTATTTTGATCAATCTACAGCAACAACTCAATGTTTTGCTTAAGAAAAATAAAGAAGGTATCCCGTTTTTAAGCAGGATAACAGTTGATCGAGACGCTTGCCAAAGAAACTTTGAAATGAGTTCACACCTCATTTTAGCAGAACCCATATACATAGCTTTGCAAATGGCAGGTTTTTCAGGAGACGCTCACGAACTTGTGAATAGAAAATTAGTCCCTATGGCTACCGAGAGAAAAGTTTTTTTAGTAGAGATTTTGGAGGAGTACGCTGAAGACGATCCTGATTTACAAAAAACCATAAACGCAATACCCGGAGATGTATGGGAACTTTTACATCATCCAGAAAATTATACAGGAGACGCAAAAGAAAAAGCGCTTGAAATTGCTGCATATGCTGAAGAATGGAATGTAAAATTTGGCATTGAATCTAAATTAAATGATGAAAAAATTTAGGGGGTGATAAAATATGAGTGATGAAGTTGTGATAGAGAAAAGCGGAGCTGTGAAGGAATTGAATTTACCATTGCCGCGATTAGACATAAAAGATGGACAGAAGACAACAAAAATACGAGAGATGTATGATACTGGTAAATTTGCCAAAGGAACGCTTTTTATGGCTACCACAGATAGGGTTTCAGTTAAAGACAAAGTGCTGTTAAGCGGTATTCCAGGAAAGGGTAAAGTTCTAACAAAATTTTCTGTCCGCTGGTTTGAAGAAACATATGGAATTTGTTCGAACCATTTAATAACCGATGAGTTTGAATTATTACCCAATGAACTTCAAGAAGTATTGGAACCGTACAAATCTGTATTAGATGGACGTTTTATGTTGGTCTGGAAAGGTGAACCGATTTTACTTGAGTGTATAGTAAGAGGCAGACTTCTTGGCTCTAGCAACGATAGTTATCAAGAAACAGGAAAAGTATGCGGGATTAAATTGCCAGAAGGATTAAAAAAAGGAGATGATTTAATTCCTCCGATTTTTACTCCGTCTACTAAAGCAGAAAAAGGGCAGCATGACGAAAATATTACTTTTGAACAGGCAGAGAAACTTGTGAGTGTAAAAACAGCGCGTTATCTCAGAAAAAAGAGCTTGGAACTTTTTAAGTACATATCCATGAAGACGCTTTTATCTGGCATTGAGTTAACAGACACCAAATTTGAATACATTTATTTCAAAAGAGGGAATAAAAAAACGATAATGGTATCTGATGAGATAGCAACACCAGATAGCTCGCGTTTTGAGCCGGATTTCAGTAAAGAGCCGCTCAGAGATTGGTTAGATTCTATTGGCTGGGATGGAACGCCAATAGAATTACCAGAGAGGATAGTAACAGAAACCAGCCAGAGATATATTAAAGGATGTGAGATACTCACTGGTTATAAAGTAACAGTCTGAAAATCTTGGAGAAGATGAACCACAAAAATAACAAAATTAACCGCCTGGATTAAAAAATCCAAATTTTGGCGGTTCTTTTTTTTGGGTAAAAAAAATCCAAACAAATAAATCCAATAAAAAAATTTCTTCAAATGAAGAAATTATAAAATCTCCCTTTCATCCTTCGGCTGATCCGCCGTAGGCGGAAATCCCCCTTTAAAAAGGGGGAGAAGAATTTTATCTTATATAAATATATCCTCTGATAATTCCGCTGTTGATCGAAATGCTGCGGATGCTGGTTTTGCCCCAGCCCTTGTAATTCATTTCAGAAACAGTAATATGGCTTTTGCTGACTGATTCAACAACAGCAACGTGTCCCCACCAGCTTTCTGTTGTTACAACAATCGCTCCTTTTTGCGGAACGCTTCCAGTGGAAAATCCATAAGCGCGGGAATTTGCCAGCCAGCTTTTTGCGTGTCCTGACCAAGGAATCGGGTAACGAGTTGAAACATAATATGTGCAATAACCGTATGGAAAGTGATGGACTTTGCCGGTATGGTTAAAAATATTTTTTGATTTAGGAATAGAAGCTAAACCTGTTCGATTAGTTTTTGGCGCGGTCTGAATTTTAATTTTTCCGCCTGGAATAGTTAAAATTTGCCCGGATTTAATCGCTCCGTCAGCCGAAAGCATATTAAAAGCGATAATTTCTTCTGGATCAGCTTTGTATTTTTTAGCAATAGTTTGAACGCTTTCGTTGGAGGCGACTTTATGTTGAATTCCGGAAACCGGAAGAATTAATAATTCATCGCCTGGCTTAATATATTCCCAGTAATTTAAACTATTTGCCCATAAAACAGTATTGGTAGATATTCCGAAAAGTTCGGCAATTGTTGAAGGAACGTCGCCAGCTTTAACAATATATTTAAACGGTTTAGTCCTATTTGAAACAGCGTTTGGATCTTCTCCGTTGGATAACGCGTAGACAAAACTTTTTTGGACAAGAATTAAGGGTTCTTCTGTTTCGCTATTTTCTTCTTGCTCAGAAGGATTTAAATCAGCAAAAATTAGTCCTTTTGTTTCAGCATTTTCAAATAAAGCGGGATTTTTTTCTAAATTATGCTTTTCTTCAATAATTTCTTCTTTGTTGTTTCCTGCTAAAATTTCAGAAATTACTTTAACCGGTCCTGAAGCGCGAGTTGTTGAAATGCCAAAACAAGCAACAAATAAAATACAGCTTATTAAAAACAAAGCTGATATATGCTCAAAAGCAAAGTTAAATTCAATTTTTTTCTTAACCGAGACAATGTGTTTTTTCCAACTGATTGAATCGATTTTGATAAGTGTTCTAAAAAATTCCAAAGAATTTTTCAGAACTTTTAGCCCTTTGGAAAATGTTTCCAAAAAACTCATTAAATGTTTACTAATATATTAATATTAATTTAAAAACGATTTAATAATATCAATGATTAACATATCATAGGCCTGTTTTTCTGTCAAGTGTTTTTGCTATTTTTGGCTAAAATAAGCCAAAAATTGTTTAATTTTAAAAAATAAAGTAAAAGTTATCCACAGGAAATTCAATGAACAATTTTCAATTTCTGTCATTCTGAACTTGTTTCAGAATCTGTTATTTCAACATTAAAAAAAGCTATAGATCCTGAAATAAATTCAGGATGACAAATTAAAAATAAAAATTTAGAAATTAAAGAATTAGAATTTTCCCATTGCCAGCTTAATTTATCAATGTTAAACTGAAAACAGATAAAAAAAAGAGGTTAAAAATCTATGAACAATCTTTCTAAAAAAATCGCTTTGAATACAATTATATCCGGCGGGACAAGAGTTATTGAACTTGCTCTCGCTTTTATAATTATTAAAATTCTAACTTGCTATCTGGGTACAGAAGGTTTTGGCGAGTATTCAATAATTTTGGCTTTTATTTTTATTTTTAATGTTTTGGCTGACTTGGTAATTTATTCAATTGTTGTCAGGGAAATTTCCAAACCGGGCGCTGATGAAAGAAAAATCGCCAGCAACGCTTTTACCATAAGATTTTTAATTGGATTTTTTATTTTTATCTCCGCTTTTTTGGTTGCCTGCCTTTTTCCTTACAACATAATTGTCAAACAGGGAATTTTAATCGGCGCTTTTGGCTTTTGGTTTTTGTCAATGGGACAGGTTTTGATGGGCGTTTTCCAAAAATATCTGCGAATGGACAAAGTCGCTATAGCTGAATTAGCCAGCAGAATAATTCAGGTGATTTTAATTCTTTGGTTTGTTAAACTTGGCTTCGGACTTTTATTTATTATTTCCGCCTTAGCTATTTCTTCTTTTGTTTATTTTATTCTCGTTTTTATTTTTGTCCAAAAATATGTCCGCATCCGTTTTCAATTTGATTTTGTTTTTT
>CBDVEN010000018.1:0-7587 GCA_965373025.1 uncultured bacterium
ATTTTATTTATATTCTGCTCGGATTGTTGTACCTTATATCTAAGGTAGTTTTTTATATTTTTGAGTTTGTTACTCCTATGGCGGTGATTCTTGGTCTGATTGCCACGGCGCTAACAACATCTGTTGGTTTCATTTCTTTTAAAGAATATAAAAAGAAAGAAAAATCTATTGCTCATTGGCTAACTATGATATTTCCGATGATTATTTTAATTTATACTCCCTTACATATGACCATTCGTCTAGGAGTTCCAGCATTTCAATTTCCTGTAGAAAAACTTGCTATATTTTTAATATTTGAGTGTTTAGCAATTGCTCAAATTATTTTAGCTATTTTTACATTTAGAGCTTTAAAAAAGGAAGAAAAATGAGAAAAAATACTGCAATTGAAATTCTGCCGAGAGCGCTATGGATAGTTATGGCTGTGTGTTTGTGCTTAGGCCAAAAATTTACAAATGGCTGGTCGATATTAACTGACAATTTATTTCTGCTTTGCTTGGGAATTTGTTTGAATGTCGTAGGATTTTTATTATGGATGTATGTTGGTTATTGTATGAGAAAAGCTTTATTTAATAAAAGTTTAGTTACATTCGGACCATTTAAATATGCAAGGCATCCAATGTATATTAGCATTTATATAATGTTTACTGGAATTGGGATTTTACTTTTTTCTAAAATATGGTTTATAATTATGATGATATTTATTCCGATCTGGTATTTGAATTGCAAAATAGAAGAAAAACAAATGATTGAATTGCATAAAGAAGAATATTTGGAATATAAAAAAAGAACAGGAATGTTTTTTCCTAAATTATTATAGAAAGAAATTAATATGCTATCATCCACATACATTGCCGTAATGCTGTTAGCGTTTCTTTCAGGAGCCACCACGCTGATAGGAGTCGCGCTTGCGGTTTATTTTAGAAAAAATAATAAAGGAATAGTCATTGGCATAGGATTTTCAGCCGGGATAATGCTGTTGATTTCTTTTTTTGAACTTATACCAGAGTCAATCAGCGCAGTAGGAATTTCTAAAACTTTAGTAGCGGTAATTTCAGGCGTTCTATTAATTGGAATTTTGAATTTTATAATTCCCCACACTCACTTAGTTAAAGAAAAAGGGCATATCCACGCGCACTTGCTTAAAACAGCTTATTTAGTCGCTTTCGGGCTTATTTTACACGATTTTCCCGAAGGTTTTGCCATGGCTAATTCTTATATTTATTCTCCGTCTTTAGGATTATTAATCGCTTTAGCAATAGCAATTCACAATATTCCGGAAGAATTTGCTATGGCTGTTCCGCTTTTATTAATAAAAGATAAAAAGTTTTTATTCAAAGCGGCTTTTGTTTCCGGATTAGCCGAGCCAGCCGGAGCGATTTTAGGATTAATCGCGGTAAGTTCCTTTCCAAGTTTAAATTCTTTTTTTATAGCGTTTGCCGCCGGAGCAATGATATTTGTTTCAATACACGAATTGCTGCCAATGGCCCACAGATACAAAAAAATATCACTGTTTATTCTGGGAATGGTTATAAGTGTTTTCGTTTATTTGGGATTGACTATGTTAATTTAAAGTGAAACTTTATTTTTCAGAACCCATATGCATCGGTCCGGTTGATTCTGTTATTTCATTTAATTCTCCTTCAATAAATTTCTGGATAACATCTTTTATTACTCCCTGTCCCTGATAAATTTTAATTCCAAACTGCCCGAAAACGGAAAGCGCTCTCGGGCCTAAATTCGCGCTGATAACCGCGTCCACTTTTTCGTTGGCGACAATTTCAGCGGCCGTTATTCCGGCTCCGCCCATTTGTCCGGCGGCGGTGTTTTTAATCGCTTTTACATTTTTAACTTCTTTATCTTCAATTTCCGCAATCAAAAAATAAGGGCACCTGCCGAATTTTGCGTCAACTTCGCTTTCTAAATTTTCTCCCATAGAACTTATTGCTATTTTCATTTTTATTCACCTCCGATCATTTTTAAAAGATTTACGAATAATGATTTACGAATAAATTAAATTTGTATTCTTAAAACTTGACAAAATTATTTTAATATTTTAGTATATAAACAACAATAGGAGATAAAAAATGGAGGGAAATGAAAAGATATTTTATAGAGTTTTTTTAGCAAAAAAACCTGAAGAATTAAGAAAAAAAGGCTAACCAGAAGTGTACAGAATAGCTTTTATATTGTTTGACAAAACTAAAGAACTTTTCGCGTTTAACCAAATAGGATGTTGCGTAGCATGGAAAGTTTCTGAAGAATTCGATGAAATTAAGAATATTTTAACCAAAGGAAAAGAAGAAACAGAAACAAAAGTGATGGAGCGTCTTTGTTCAACTATAGGAATTGAAAAGACGCAGCGGGAAGTACCAATAGAAGAGCAGGAAAAAATTGCAGGAATAATGAACAAAGAACTTACAGAAACACTAGAAAATCTTGTAGGAAATTTTATCGGCGCTAATGAAAAAAACAAACTGTCATATCCAAATTATATTGAAGGATATGTGTAAGAGTTGCTAAGCAACTCTTTTTTTTATGCATTTTCTTTTATTCCTTCCGGAATAATATCCGAAAGCTTTACGGTAAATAATCCCACGACTCTGTCGCCTCCGCCGTAGCTGACAATAATCTCGTCATTTTTTTCCGCAATTTCATTTGATTTTTTTCCTTTGGCAACAGCGCCGTAAGCAACCGTTACATTCGGCACCCATCCGTATAATTCATAATCTTCTCTCGGAGCAAAAATCGGTTCGCTGCATCGGTATAAAATTTTACATGGATTTTCAATGTCCAGCAGCGCGCAGCCGACGCTATAACTTTTGCGGCCTTTACGCATTCCAACGGCATGATAAAACAAAATCCATCCATAAACTGTTTTCAATAAAGCGCACGGACCTACCCTATCAGAATCCCACGAATCTTTTCTTGAACTTAATAACGGTTTTATTTCTTCAGGCCATTGCCCGTCTAAATTTTCAGAAAAACTAATTCCAATAAAACGTTCCTGACAAATATATTCTTTTAAATTAGTTGTTTTGCCTTTCATTGGCCGGCGAATCATAGCGTATTTGCCATTAATTTTTTCAGGAAAAAGGATTGCGTTTCTTTCTTCAAAAGGGGATATAAGCCCGTGTTTTTTCCACTTTTGCTTAATTTTATTTTTCGGAATATTCGGCAAACAAATAAAATTTTCAACGGAAATAGAAACCATTGCCTGCTGGCATATTAATTGTTCGGTCGCAAAAGTAACTGTGTATAATAAATATAAACGGTTTTTATCTTCCATCAAAGTCAAGTGCGGATCTTCAAATCCGCCTTTTTCTCTTGGTCGTTTAATCGCCTCTGGATGAATTTCATTTGCGTCGGCCCACAAAATCGGATAAGGCAATCTTCCGTCAATTTGCGTTCCGTTCTTACTCCAGGCAAATCCAAATCTTGAAATATTATCCTCTCCGGCAGCGCGATAAATAAAATAAGTTATCCCTTTTATTTTTACCATCGTGGCGTTATAGACAAGTTTTTCCCAGCGGATTCCTTTCCAAATAATTTCTCTTGGCGAAAGAATCGGATTTTTGCTTACCCGTTTTGATATTTTAATTTCTTTAAATACGGCGTCTATCGGCTGATTGAGCAAGGTCTCTTTAAATTTTTTAGACGAACCGCCAAGATAAAAATAAAATCTGTTTTGCAGCCCGCCAGACAAGTTTCCAAGATTTGAAATCTTAAGGTCGGAAATTCCAAACTCGGATAATTCAAATAGCTCTTTCAAAGAATATTTAATGGAGCCGCCTGATTCCGCGAAAAGTTTTCTTTCCCATATATTTTTTACTTTTTCAATATCTAAGCAAACCCGAATTTTTTTAATTATTCCCTGATCTTTTCCTTCGTCCAAAATTATTACATCGCTGGCAATTTGTTTTCTTTTTATTTTTACTTTTTTGTCATTCAGCTGTTCAATTAAAATCCCTAAACTCTCCGGCTCGGCTTCAATATTTTTAACAACGCAATCAACAATCACGGCTCCTCTTTCTATTTTTCCTTCAAGTATTTTTGTTTTTCCAAAAATCACCGCTTTTGGTTCTACTTCAACTTGTTTTCCAAGCTCAACATCTTTTCCGATTAGCGCGCCGTTTTTTATTTTTATTCCAAGCTCTTTACGGAGTTTTGCGTCGCAGAATAATCCCTGCGCCGCCTGATAAAATTCTTTTGTTTTTCCGCTGAAAAGAATGCTCCTTGTATCTTTTAATCCCTGCTTTAACGCTTCCAATGAAAAAAGAATATGTTTTATTGAGCAATATTCCATCGCTTTTCCCAAACATTCCAAACACTTTGACCCGTTTAATAATTTTGATATTTTATAATCCATTCTGAAAATTATTTTTTGTTGAATTTTATTTTATTTTCTTATTTTAATTTCATAACTAATCTGCTCAATTTTTTTCAAACTATTTTTGGCTTGATCGTATTTAGTCCGCAGATAGCCAGCCATATCAAATTTTACCAATTCCGCCATAATGCCGTTTGTTTCAGCTTTAATTTTTTCAACTTCTTCTATCCTTCCTTCTGCCGCCATATTAACGGCGCGGCGCGCAAGCTCGCCGGTTAAGTCGCATATTCCGCCAAGATAGCTTTCCAAATTTAATTTAATTCCGCTTACTTTATTGATTTTTTGTTTGGCAATTACTTTGTAAAACATTTTTGCCTCAACATATTCCTCGACTCCCGCCTTGTAAGATCCCTCTTGAATTAAGCGGTTGTAACCGAATTTCTTTTCCAATTTTAACAGATTTTTTTCTATTTTATCAAGCAATATTTTAGATTTCTTGATGTCGTTTCTATGCAGCGCAAAAATAGCTCGCTTAGAACTATGTAAAATTACTTGAGACAAACCGATAATCTGTCCTCGTTCCGAGATTTGTTTCTCGTAATCTTTTTTAAGATTTTGAAAGAATTTTTTGTCAATCATAAAAATATAATTAAAAATAAAAAAACATTTTAATATTATTTCAAAGCATTCTGCGCCGCGGTTATCAGGGGATATATGGTCGGCGAGGCTGTCAAAAGGGGATGAGTGGAAATTTGCAAAGTTTCAAAATCATAAGCAGTCATTTTTCTTTGAATAGCCAAAGCGAGAATATTTATCATTTCTCCCGCGCTTTCCGAACCGATTATCTGTCCTCCGAGCAAAGTTTTAGAACTTTTAGAAAAAATAAGTTTAACTTTAACGCTCTCTGTGTTTGGTAAAGTTTTTGGATGATGGTTGGGACATTCGCTTGCGCCGACAATTACATTAAAATTTTCTAACTTAGCCCTACTTTCCGTAAGTCCGGTTTCTCCCAAAACCAAGCCGTTAACATAAGTGGAAAAAGCGCCAATCGTTCCTTTGTTTCTTTTTAAATTTTTTAATTGGTATAAATTAGCGCCGGCAATTCTCGCCTCGGTTATCGCCGTGGAAGCCAGCATAACTGGGATATGTTTTCTGGTAAAAAAATCTTTGGTTTCGGCGCAGTCGCCAACCGCAAAAACATCTGGAATATTTGTTCTCATATATTTATCCACCCGAATTCCGTTATAATTTCCCAATTTAATTTTTGTTTCTTTAATCAAATCAATATTAGGTCTTGCTCCAATAGATAAAATAATTAAATCCGCCGGAATGATATTTCCATTATCTAATTTTACAGATTCTACTTTATTTTTTCCAATAATTTCTTTGACTGCGGTTTTGGCAAAAATTTTAACTCCTTTTTGTTTAATTTTTTCTTCCGCAGCAACGGCAAATTCTTTATCAAAACTTGTTATCAAACAATGGTTTAATTTTTCAATAATGCTGATATTCAATTTTTTAATACTGCTTAATTCTTCCGCTATTTCAACGCCGATAAAGCCGCCGCCGATAATCACAATATTTTTTGATTTTAACGCCGCTTTACGCAGTTTTTTTAAATATTCAAAATCTTTTTTAATTTGCCAAACTCCTTTTTTATCAATTCCTTTAATTGGAATTAAAATAGGTTTTGAACCGATTGCTATAATTAATTTGCCATAATTTATTTTTTTATCGCTTTTAAGAAATACTGTTTTTTTAGCTGCATTAATTTTTACCGCTTTATCAATTAACAAATCAATTTTATTCGCTTTTAAAGATTTATCCGGCATTAAATTTTTTTCAACTGAATCTAAGCGGTTAAAAATATAAGGAATGCCGCAAGGAATAACCGTTTTTTGATTTTCTCTGATTAAAGTAATTTTTTTGTCCGCGTTATTTTTTCTGGCAGTAACCGCGGAAACTATTCCCGCCGGACCACCGCCAATAATTAAAATGTTTGTTTTTATCATAAATTTAATTTTAAAAGTTATAAATATTTTATTTATAAAAATAATTTAATCACTTTATCTCTAAAAATTTTATATTTTAGCAACCAAACAATTAATTCATGTCCGATTATTCTTAACGTCCCCATTCTCATAAGAGTACTGGCAATAAAATCTTGCTCTCTTTTTTTCTTCAAAATATTATCTAATTGCAATCTGTAATTGTTATTCATAATTTTTTTTGCAACTTCCTCGCCGGAAACCAAAGCTGGATAAATTCCTTCTCCGGTAAAACTATAAATCAATCCAGCCGCGTCGCCGATTAAAAATTTATTTCCAAAATGAATTCCTTGATAATCATAATTTAGCGAGGATGCTTCATATTTTCCGTTTGAAACATCAATATTATTTTGCTTTAACCATTTATGGAAATTAGCAGCTAATTTTTTTCCGGACAATATTTTTAAATCACATCACGCTCCGATAGACACATAATTATTATGAGGCGCAATCCACGCATACCAAGTTTTGAATAATCTTGTATCAAAAAATAATTCTATTTCCTTATATTTCTTGGTTGGAATTATATAATGAATGCCGACGCCGATAAATAATTTATTTGTTTTTAATTTTAAATATCTGCGCGTGATTGACGAAGATCCGTCAGCGCCAACCAAATATTTAAATTTTATTTCACGATTACCAGCCAAAACATAATCTTTGCCAATTTTATTAACAAAAGTTTTTGTTCTGATAGTAATGTTGTCCATCTTTTCAAGTTTTTTCAGTTGCCATTGCCCAAGTTTTTTTCTGTCAATTGTATAAACAGGATAGTCAGTGAGATCTACTTTTGTTTTTCCAAAAATTGAATGAATAATGCATTCTTTAAACTGATTCGCTTCAATATCTTGATTTAAATATTTAATGCCGTCGGAAGTCATTAGTCCGGCGCAGACCTTTGACCCGATTATTTCATTTTTTTCAAGAAGCAGAACTTTTAATTCAGAGCCACCCAATATTTCCGCGCATTTTAATCCGGCTGGTCCGGCTCCGATAATTATAACATCATAGCGTTCCATATATTTTTTTTGAAACGATTTTAATATTCTTCGCATTTGACTTCAAAATAATTTTTCGGATGATCGCAGGATGGGCATTTTTCCGGCGCTTCTTCTCCTTCGTGGATATAGCCGCATTTTCGGCAAACCCAATAAACTTTTTCTTCTTTTTTAAAAACTGTATTTTTTTCAACTTGTTCTAATAATTTTCTGA
>CBDVEN010000019.1:0-7333 GCA_965373025.1 uncultured bacterium
TATAAGCCAAGAAAAATTATTCTTTTCCCGGGAATTATTGAACTTGGTTCGGCAACAAAAAAAGTTCATCAATCGCTTGGCAAAAAAATGGCGGAAGTTTGCGATTTAATAATTATCACCAAAAAAGATTTCGCGGAGTATATTGTTGGAAATACTCCATCTAAAAATTGTCATCCCGAATTTCAAAAATGTCATCCTAAACTTGTTTCAGGATCTGAAAAAGAAAACTACAGATTCCGAAATAAATTCGGAATGACAGAATTAGTTCAGAATGACAAAAATAAACCAAAATTCATCATCCAAGAAAATCCTGAAAAAGTTTATCAAATTTTAAAAAAATATTTAAAGCCGGGGGATGTTGTTTTATTTGAAAGCAGAGGAATGGAAAGTGTTTTAGAAAGATTAAAAAAGAATATTTTATGAAAAATTTTCAACTTGCTAAAATTTTTTCTGAAATGGCGTTTTTGTTAGAAATGGAAGATGTCCAGTTCAAACCAAAAGCGTATCAAAAAGCGGCGCAGACAATCGCTGTTTTAGCTACAGACATTGAAAAAATTTATCAGGAAAATAAATTGGAGCAAATTCCCGGAGTCGGTAAAGGAATTGCCAAAAAAATTGAAGAGTTTATTAAAACTGGAAAAATTAAAGAGTACGAAAAGTTAAAAAAACAATGTCCGGTTGATTTGGAAAATCTGACTGCTGTTGAAGGATTGGGTCCGAAAATGATTAAGATTCTTTTTAAAAAATTAGGAATTAAAAACTTAAATGACTTGGAAAAAAAAGCTCAAGCCGGCAAAATTAGAAACTTAGGCGGCTTTGGCGAAAAAACCGAAAAAAATATTCTCAAAGGAATTGAATTTGTCCGAAAATCAAAAGGACGATTTTTATTAGGATTTATTCTGCCAATTATTGAAGAAATAGAAAAAAAATTAAGCAAACTTAAAGAAATTGAACAAATCAACTTGGCCGGTTCTGTCAGACGGCAAAAAGAAACTATCGGCGACGCGGATATTTTAACCGCTTCTTCAGAACCGAAAAAAGTAATGGATTATTTTGTCAAAATGCCGGGAGTAATAAAAATCTGGGGCAAAGGCAAAACAAAATCTTCAATCCGGTTAAATGAAGGATTTGATGTTGATTTGAGAGTAGTTGAGAAAAAAAGTTTTGGTTCAGCGCTTCAATATTTCACCGGAAGCAAAGAACATAATATTTTATTGCGAAGAATCGCTATAGAAAAAAAATATAAATTAAATGAATACGGATTATTTCAGGGTAAAAAATGCATAGCAAGTAAAACCGAAAAGGATATTTATAAAAAATTAGGGTTAGATTATATTGAGCCGGAATTGCGCGAAGCAAACGGCGAAATTGAAGCGGCAAAAAATAAAAAATTGCCGAAATTAATCGGTTATGACGCAATTCAAGGCGATCTTCATTGCCATACTGATTGGAGTGACGGTAAGGAAAATATTTTAACCATGGCAATAGCAGCGCAAAAATTAGGACGAAAATATTTGGCGATTACCGACCACACTGGAAGTTTGAAAATCGCCAACGGATTAGACACTAAAAAACTTCTTCGGCAAAAAAAAGAAATTGATAAAATAAACCGTAGATTAAAAGGAATTAAAATTCTAAGCGGCGCTGAGGTAAATATCAAGCCAAACGGATTATTGGATATTGGCGATCAAACTTTATCAAAATTGGATTTTGTCATTGCCGGAGTTCATTCCAATTTTAAAATGGGTAAAAACGAAATGACCGAGAGAATTTTAAGAGCGATAAAAAATAGAAATGTGAAAGTTATCGTACATCCGACCGGCAGAATTATTCAAAAAAGAGAAGGATATTCATTGGATTTGAAAAAAATTTTTCAGGAAGCAGTCAAAACAAAAACGGCCTTGGAAATTAATTCCTGGCAGCAAAGATTGGATTTGAATGATGAAAATATTAGAAAAGCGGTTTGCGCCGGAGTAAAATTATCCATCAGCACTGACGCTCATTCAATTCCCCATTTTGATTTTTTAAAATTTGGAATTGCTCAAGCCCGCCGTGGCTGGGCAGAAAAAAAAGATGTAATCAATAGTTTACCTTTGGAAAAATTGATGAAATTTTTCTAAAAAGAATTACTCAAGTCAGTCCAATAAATTTTTTCATCTAAAAAATATAATTTTTTATTTTTAGAATCGTAAAATAAATCACTGTCTTCGTTTTTAAGCTCTATAAAATCAAAAACATTTCTTTGATCACGATAATCAGTTTCAATAAATTTTATTTTTTTATCAACAATAAAGAAAATATGATTGGAATCGCCGGCCCAAACAGCATTTTTTATTTCTTTGCCATAACGGGTAATTAATCTACTATCTCCTCCATTTTCATTTTCCAATTGAATATCCGATTGCCAGACATAAATTTCCGAAGGAGTAAACCAAAGAAGACGAGAAGAATTAGGAAAAAATTCTGCGCTTTTAATATTTTCTGAAATTAAAATCAGTTGATCGTTCTGATTCAATAAATAAAGCGAATTATTATTTAAAACAGCGATTTTTTCTTCATCAGAAATAATTAATTGCGTATCCACTGATAAATTTTCTGATTCTAAACAAGTTAAATTTATCTGTTTTTTGTTTTTTCTGCTTAAATTAGTTTTATAGATAATTCCGCTTGGTTTTTCTAAATAGTAAATATTATTTTGAAAAATCCTATAAGCGAAAAACTGATCGCTTATAATCTCGGAAATTATTTTTTCTTGATCATTGGTTTGATCAAAATTATTATTAGGAAAAAAAGGAATTTCAATTGTTTCTTCTTTGTTATTTAATAAAAAAATCTCAGGATTTTTCGGCAGAAGAACAATATCATTTACTTTGGTTACTAATCCTTCTTTAATTTTAAGATTTTTTCTCCAAGAATGATAATTTTCTAATTTTATTTCTAATAAATAGTTTTTTGGTTCCAGCCCGGTAATAATAACAAATTTATCAATTAATCCTTTTGGAGTAATCATCATTTTGTTATCTTGTAGCAATCCGTCAAGATAAATATCAACTTCGCTCGGCTGAGTTTTTAAAAGAAAAGCGCCGGTTTTAATTAAACGATTATCTTTTAAATTATAACGGTAGCCCAAAGCATAGCCCACTAAAATCGGAGCGCCGGCAATAAAAACGAAAAGACAGATTAAAAATAAAATTTTACGGGTTTTTAATGTCATATTTTTTGTGATTTAAATTCTCTATTATTTTCTTTATATCATATTTTTAAACAAAAAACAATAAAAATTACCGATTGACAAAAGATTCGGATGAGTTAAACTAAGATTATAGCAATAATTTATACAAAAATGAAAAAAATTATTTTCACGGATTTAGACGGGACTTTACTTGATGGTTTTAATTATTCTTTTAAAAAAGCTCTGCCATATCTAAAAATTTTAAAAGATAAAAAAATTCCGGTGGTTTTTTGCACCTGTAAAAACCAAGCGGAAAATGAATATTTTCAAAAAAAGTTAAAAAATAACGCTCCTTTTATTGCTGAAAACGGAGGAGCGATTTTTATTCCAAAAAATTATTTTTCCTATGAGATTGCTTCGGTCGCCGCTTCGCTTCTCCCTCGCAATGACAAGGTGGGCATCAAATTATCAAAAAAATATTTTATAATTGAATTAGGCGAACCATATAAAAAATTAAGGGCAGCTCTTAAAAAAATAAAAGAAGAGACAGGGTTTAGAATTAAAGGTTTTGGCGATATGAGCGCAAAAGAAGTTTCAAAAGATTCTGGATTGTCTATTGGAATGGCAAAATTAGCCAAGAAAAAAAATTACAATGAAAGTTTTGCCCTGTTAAATAATTCCAATAAAGACGAAGAGGATAAAGAAAGAATTCTTTTTGGAAAAATAAAAAAAATGGGATTTAATTTTACTCACGGCGGGCGGTATTATAATATTTTCGGAAAAAACACCGATAAAGGAAAAGCGGTAAAAATTTTGGCAAAACTTTTTAAAAAAGAATTTGGCAAAATTCAAACAATCGGATTGGGAGACAGCTTGAATGATTTGTCAATGTTAAAAGTAGTTGATGTCCCGATTTTAGTTAAAAATAAAAACGGAATCTGGAATCCGAAAATTAAGTTTCCAAAACTTCACAGAATAAACGGAGTTGGACCGGAAGGATGGATAAAAGGAATTGAAAAGTTTGTTTTGAAATAATTATTTCTTTTGTCATTCCCGACTTGATCAGAAATCCAGAAATTTGGATAAAAAAAGAGAGTCAATAACAAATTCCTTTTTAAAATTGGAATTCATTATTGACTCATTGGTTACATCCGTTGTGATTTTTATTTTAAATGACCTTTCTATTGCCTCGTTTCGCCGTGAACAAACTCATACAGCAAATCTCTGTACACTTGCGGACAATTCCCTTTTCCCATTCCAATTATTGCTTGTTCGCATAGCGCTATCACTTTACTTCTCTCAGGGTTTGATATTTTATGAAATTCTTTCCTCATATACTCATTGGAAAAAATGATTATTTGTCCGTCTGGAAATCCAATTTCGATATAAGGTCTCCATCCTCCAGCACCTCTATCAAATTTCACTTGCATTTCAAATACCGGTTCTACTTGCTCTTCTTCCCAGCTTTCTGTAGGAAGAATTTCTCCCGCTCGGATTGCATAATAGAGTTTTTTGGCGTCTTCTATTGTCTCGCTTGTGATTTGCACTACATACTCAATATCGTGTCCAAGTTTTCCATCGGGTACCAAATCTACTGTTGCAGACGCGCTTTGTAATGCATATCTTCCGCGAGCTCTCTCCGGGTCCACAGAAATCTGGTTACGGAAAGATATTCCATCTGTAATATCTCTTACGATTTCTGGTACTTTATCCTCTAATGCACGGAGAGGTAAAAAGAATCTTCCGTCATCTCGAAGAAGCCGAACTCCTTCTAAAGAATACCGAATCCATTTCTCTGTTCCTTTCTCCTGTTTTTTTACCTTAAAACCTTCGCGTCCCATAACACCATTCTTCAAATATATCTTACCACTCATTTTCTATCACCATTTTCCTATTTTTTATACCATCCTTCAAAAATATCCGAAATCACTTTTTTTTATTATCACTATGGATATTTCTCCAGATAGCAGAATTGGCTATTAAAATATTTTAATAAAAAATTCAACTATCTGGAAATTTTCCTTCCTAATTTTATAAAGAACTATTTTTGTTTTTGTCATTCTGAACTTCGTTTGTCATTCTGAACTTGTTTCAGAATCTGTTAATAAGTTTTCAGATCCTGAAATAAATTCAGGATGACATTATTTGCCTTTTCATCTTATCATCGCATTATAGCATATTTAGAAGGAGATGTCAAGGGCAAAAAATGGCTTATTTTAGCGGAAAATAAAGAAAGAAAATAAATTATGTATATTTTTTTAGATGAAATCATATAATTTAAAAGACAGAACAAAACTTCAATTTATTAGTATTAACGGTTTTAAAACCGCAACCGCGAAACAAATTTGGAAGCATTGGAAAATTTACCGCCGCAGATTTATCAGCAAAGCAAGAATTCACGCTACCGATAAAAGATTTGAACCATTAAGAGAAAAAAGTATTGACCTTATTTATTTTTCGCCAGATACTTTTTTTATAACAGCTTTTCAAACTATTCGAGAAATTCCAGTAAATAAAACAAATTTTTATTATAAAAAAGGCAAATTAAATTTTGAGAAAGTTTATGAAGATTTAGCCAAAGCTCTTTTGGATAAATTGAATTTACAAGAATATAAAAAAATCATTATCAATATTGATAATCGAAAATATAAAGAAGGAATATTAGGAAAAAAGAAGTTTCAAGAAAATATTTTGTCTTATCTCAAACAGTGTTATCCTAATACAATTTTTTGTTTTAGAATTTTACCTTCTACTTCAAATATTTTATTAGAAATAGCTGATTTTATTTCTAATACTTTTTATAAACATTACATAGGACAACAAATTAAGTTTTTGAAAAAATTCGAGGTGAAGACAATTCAAATAAAAAATCCCCTCGGAAAACCAAGAGGATAAGATGCCTTTTGGGATTTATTCTAAGGTCATCAGGATACTCCTGAAAGAGTGCCCTCGCTTAAACTTTACCCTAAGGACTTATTCTATAATCATTATAACAGATTATAGAAATTTGTCAATACCTGTTGTGGATAACTTAATATTTCATAATAAATTTTAATTCATTAAAAAATCTATGCGTAAAAAACAATCTAAAAAAATCAAACAAAAAAAATCTCAAAAAACAAAAAGAAAAGACACAATTTATCTTGTCCCTCATACTCATTATGACGCGGTCTGGGTTTTTACCAAAGAGGATTATTTTTATATCAACATTGACCTGATTTTGAAAAAAGCGGTTGAATTAATTGAAAAAACCGACTATAAATTTCTCATTGAACAGACATTTCTGCTTGAAAAAATTGAAAAAAGAAATCCTAAACTTTTTTCAAAAATCAAGAAATTTGTCCAACAGGGAAAAATTGAAATTGCCGACGGCGAATATTTAATGGCTGACACGATGTTAGCCAACGGAGAAACATTAGTCAGGGAAATTCTTTTTGGAAAAAAATATTTAAAAGAAAAATTCGGTATTGATGTTCCGGTAATGTGGGGCGCTGACAGTTTCGGTTATAATGCCCAACTCCCGCAAATTTATAAAAAATCTGGGTATAAATATTTTGCTTTCAGGCGCGGCGCGGATAAAAAGAAATTTTCGGAATTTTTATGGAAAGGGTTGGATGGCACAAAAATTTTAAGCCATTGGATGCCAAAAGGTTATCGCGCCGGTTTGGATCTGCAAAAATTAAGAAAAACTTATAAAGAATTAAAAGAACTTGCTGCCAGTTCGCATATTTTAATGCCTTCAGGAAGCGGAGTTACTCCGCCTCAACCGGAAACTTCCAACGAAGTTAAAAAATGGAATAAAAAATATAAAGACGCAGAAATAAAAATTTCAAGATCTATTGATTTTTTTAAAGCGATGGAAAAAGAAGCGAGAAAATTAGAAATCAGAAAAGGAGAATTGTATTCTGGAAAATTTTCCGAAGTTTTTCCGGACTGCGCTTCAACCAGAATGTGGATTAAGCAAGGAACAAGAAAATACGAAAATTTAATTTTAACTTGCGAACGTTGGGCAGTTATTTCATATATGCTGTCTAATCTTCGCGGAAAAAAATCTATTGAAAATTCCGAAGAAAATAATTATCCTTCTGACGAACTTAGAGAATCATGGAGAGACATATTATTTTTGGGATTCCACGATGTTTTGCCGGGAACCGGAATTGA
>CBDVEN010000020.1:0-7284 GCA_965373025.1 uncultured bacterium
TGCGCTTCCAGCCGGAATCTGTAATTTAATTATTGTCTTAAGTTTTTTCATAATTATATTTTTTTAATCTGTAAAAAGTCCAATTCAACCGGCGTCTCTCTCCCGAAAACTGAAACAAGAACTTTAATTTTGCCTCTGTCTGGATCAATCTCGCTGACTTTTCCGTCAAAATCCTTGAAAGGACCGTCAATAATTTTAATTGCTTCGCCGACAACAACATCAATTTTGTATTTCGGTTCGGAAACGCCCATTCTTTTTTGCAAAGTTTTAATTTCTTCTTCGGAAATTGGAGTAGGAATTGTTCCGGATCCGATAAAGCCGGTGACATTCGGAGTGTTTCTGACCACATACCACGAGTCGTCAGTAACAATCATTTGCACCAAAACATAGCCGGGAAAAATTCTTTCTTCAACGGTTTTTCGTTTGCCATTCTTAATTTTTATTTTTTTCTCTTTCGGGACCAAGACATTAAAAATTTTATCCTCCATTCCCATTGACTCAATGCGTTGTTTCAAATTTCTAGAAACATTGTCTTCGTATCCGGAATAAGTATGCAGGACATACCATTTTTTTTCAAGGTCGCCTATTTGTTTTGGCATAATAAAATAAGTTAAAAGTGAAAAGTTGAATCAGATAATAAATTTTTCTATCAAATAATTAAATAAAAAATCTATTCCTCCGAGGAAAGCAGCCGCGGCAATGCTGACGGCGATTACAGTGATTGTATGTTTTGTCGCTTCTTGTTTTGTCGGCCAGGTAACTTTTTTCAATTCCGATTTAACATCTTTTAAGAAGGTAATTATTTTTTGAACGATGTTCATATTTTTCTTTAAATTAATTTTTATAATAGTTATCAACAGCTTTTAAAAACAGCCCCAATGGCTATTTTTATAATAATACTTTTTTGGAAAGGTGTCAACCCCGCCCTAATCCTAACGCAAGATTTGCTGTAACAGAAATGTAGAGCCGCAAGGCGGCTTCGCCTTTGGTTTGTTTGTAAACGAGAGTATGCTTTGGGATTAGGGCGGGGTCAAAAAGTGAATAAATTGTGGATAAAAAATTTTGGTAAAATTAGCAATTAGAAATAAATGCTTTAAAATAAAGCATTTGTTTAATTTTGACAAGTGTTTATTAGTGTCTTGACATTTTATCTAAGTGGAGTATAATAAAAATATAGTGTCAAAAAGTGGATAAAAGTGGGGATAAGCTATTAAATTTGTGGATAACTCAAAAATTATGTTTATTGGTGAATACATTCATACTCTTGATAGTAAAAAAAGGCTGGCAATACCTTCGCGGTTCCGGTCTGATTTGGGAAAAAAGGCGGTTATCACTCGCGGATTAGATAACTGTCTTTTTATTTATCCAATGAATGAGTGGAAAAAATTAGCGGAGAAATTGGGAAATTTGCCAGTAGGTCAGTCAAACGCCCGCGGGTTTATGCGACTAATGCTTGCCGGAGCAATGGAAGTGGAATTGGACAGCGCCGGCAGAATTTTAGTTCCGGATTATTTAAAAAAATACGATTTTTTAAAAAAACAAACAATCGTCACCGGCGTTTATAATCGTTTTGAAATTTGGGACAAATCGCGATGGGATATCTACAAGCAAAAGTCAGAATCAACGATAGGGGATATGGCGGAAGAACTTTCGGAGTTGGGAATTTAAGAAAAAATTTTTCATTTTTAATTTTTTAATTTTCTATGCACATTCCAGTCCTTTTAAATGAAGTTTTAAAATATTTAGATCCAAAGCCAAACGAAAATTTTATTGATTGCACTTTTGG
Organism: uncultured bacterium; assembly: GCA_965373025.1. Lineage (GTDB taxonomy): Bacteria > Patescibacteriota > Minisyncoccia > JAHIHE01 > DAOWLE01 > DAOWLE01. The sequence goes on from CBDVEN010000020.1 coordinate 1,787, forward strand.
GGGAGGCGGCCATGCGGCGGCTATACTTGAAAAAATAAAACCTAATGGTAAATTACTGGGGATAGATTTGAATATTAATTTGTTAAAAGCCGCCGAAATCAAATATCAAATATCTCTGTCTGCGGCGGATTCGTCGAAGGCAAAAAATAACAATCGTTTAATTTTAGTTAATAATTCTTTTGTAAATTTAAAAAAAATTGTTGAGGAAAATAATTTTAAATCGGTAAATGGAATTTTGCTGGACTTGGGTTTTTCATCTTGGCAGACGGAGGAGAGCGGGAGGGGATTTACTTTCAAGAAAGACGAGCCGTTAATTATGAAGTACGATTTTCAAAAGGAAACACTGCCAATTCAAAACTCAAAACTCAAAACTCCCGCTTGCAACGCTTGCAATGCGGGCAGGCAAAATCACAACTCAAAACTCAAAACTTTTTTAAATACTGGATATACTGCTGAATATGTTATTAATGTTTTGACGGAGAAAGAGTTGGTGAAAATTTTTCAGGAATACGGAGAAGAAAGATTTTCGCGGCGGATTGCAAAAAAGATTTGCGAACAGAGAAAAATCAAGGCGATTAAAACCACTTTTCAATTAGTTGAAATTATCAGACAAGCAATCCCGGCGCGGTTCCGGCATCAACGAATTCATTTTGCAACACGCGTTTTTCAAGCATTGAGAATTGCTGTTAATAACGAATTAAATAATATTGAAAAAGTTTTACCGCAGGCGATTGAAATTTTAGAACCAAGCGGAAAAATCGCTGTTATTTCTTTCCATTCTTTGGAAGACAGAATTGTCAAACAATTTTTCAAAGAACAATCTAAAATCGGCAAATTAAAAATTATCACCAAAAAACCGATTGTTCCGGTTTCTGAAGAAGTTGAAAAAAATCCGCGAAGCCGCAGCGCAAAGATGCGAGTAGCTGAAAAAAATCCAATTTGGATTTAAAATTATCTTTACATTTTAAAATATCATTTTTCATTTTTAACTTTAAACTTGAAATATGTCTCCAATCACATTCACTATTCCAGCCAGCAAAAAAGGCCTTGGAAGATGCAAAAAGAAAATTAAAAACAAAATTTTTATTGGCAAAGTTACTTTAGGTTTTGTTACTGTTTGCCTTGTTTGTTTAATGGGACTTTTTTATCTGGCGCAGGCAAATCAAACAGCGGCAAAAGGATATCAGATCCGTAATTGCGAAGAAAAAATTGAAGAGCTTCGCGCGATGAACCAGAAATTAAAAGTGGAAGCGGCAGAACTGCAGTCAGTCAACCGCCTTCAAGAAGCAAAAGAAAAATTTAATTTAGTGGAAACATCAAAAGTGAGCTATATGAGGGGAGGGGACAGGGAATTTGTGAAAAGATAAATTTTAAAAATCCAAAAGCTAAAATGAAAAACCAATATGATTTCTAAAAAAAAGAGATTTATTTTTTGCCGTTCTCAAGGAAAGGGATCTGACAATTGGCGCGTTTATTTTTTGATAGGCGTTGTTTTTTTTATTACCGCGATTGTTGTTTGGCGAATGGCAAATCTTCAAATTTTTCAGCATAATCTTTACGCCAAATTGGCGTCGGACCAGCGCGATTTTTACAGCGAGCTTTTTCCAAAGAGAGGAGAAATTTTTGTTTCTGATTTGCATTCAAGCCAGCTTTATCCTTTAGCTGTTAATAAAAATTTAGAAATGCTTTACGCTGTTCCGCGCCAGATTGAACAGCCGAAAGAAACAGCTGAAAAAGTTTCTTCAATTCTGGAAATTCCAGAGGATGAATTATTAACAAAATTAGACAAACCCGATGATCCGTATGAAGTTATTAAACGCAAACTTGAAGAAGACACAGTTAATAAAATTAAAGATTTGAATATTAAAGGTTTATATTTGGTTCCGGAAAGCTGGCGTTATTATCCTGAAGAAAATTTATTGTCGCATATTCTTGGCTTTGTCGGTTTTTCCGACGACAAAAAAAAAGGCCAGTACGGACTTGAAGGATACCATAATGAAATTCTTCAGGGAAAATCAGGATTTTTGGAAGCGGAGCGGGATACAATCGGCCGATGGATTTCTATCAGCGACAGAAATATGGAGCCAGCTGAAGACGGAGACGATTTGGTTTTAACAATTGATCGGACGATTCAATTTAAAACCGAGGAAGTTTTAAAAAAATTAATTGAAAAATGGGAAGCTGAAAGCGGATCTATTATTATTATGGATCCAATTACCGGAGCTTTGCGCGCGGTTGCCTGCCAGCCGAATTTTAATCCTAATAAATATTTTGAAGAAGAAAATTTGAATGTTTTTTTAAATTCAATTATTCAGGATCAATTTGAACCGGGTTCTATTTTTAAATTAATAACAATGGCGGCGGCTTTGGATAGCGGAGCGGTAACGCCGTCAACCTGCTATGAAGATAAAGGAGTTGTCCGCGTTGACGGGTATAATATCAGGAATTCTGATTTGAAAGCTCATGGCAAAAAAACGATGACTCAAGTTTTGGAAAAATCTTTAAATACTGGAGCTATTTTTGCTCAGGAAGAAACAGGCAAAGAAACATTTGAAAAATATGTTCAAGATTTCGGATTTGAAGTTCCGACTGGCATTGAATTAACTGGAGAACGCGGAGGAAATTTATCTAATTTAAAAAATAAAAAAAGCGATGTTAATTTTGCCACCGCTTCTTTTGGGCAGGGAGTGGCGATAACGCCTCTTCAGCTTATTACCGCGGTTTCCGCTATTGCCAATAACGGAAAATTAATGCAGCCGCATATTGTTGAAAAATTTATTCATTTTGACAAAAGCGAAACAAAAATAGAGCCGAAAATTATCTGCCAAGTTATTTCGCCACAAACAGCTAATCGGCTTTCGGCAATGATGGTGAGCGTGATAAAAAATGGTTATGGCAAACGAGCTGGTGTTGACGGCTATCACATTGCCGGAAAAACTGGAACAGCTCAAGTTCCAAGTAAAGACAAACGCGGATATTCTGATGAAACTATTCATTCTTTTATCGGTTTTGGTCCGGTGCCTGATCCAAAATTTGTTATTTTAATTAAATTAGACAATCCGCAAGGTATTCGTTTTGCCGCTGATTCAACAACTTCAACTTTCAGCGAACTGTCTAAATTTTTATTGAATTATTATCAAATTCTGCCAGAAGAGTAAATTTAATAGCAGGCATCCAAAATTTAATAGCAGGCATCCAATGCCTCGCGGCTTTCAGGCATTGGATGCCTGTGGCTGTTGCCTTCAAGCTCTTTCTAAATAAAATTTTCTTTTCTTTTCATCAAACCTTTCAATAGCGTAGCGGAGCATTGTTCGCGGCATTTTCAAATAATATTTTTTTAAAAATTTTTCTTCAATCTTTTGGTCCTTTTTCCCGACTTCTCTCAGCATCCAACCGACAGCTTTGTGGATTAAATCGTGTTTGTCTGTGATAAGAATTTTTGAGATTTTCAATGTTTCGTTGAATTCATTATTTCTTATAAAAGTCCAAGTTGAAATAATCGCAACTCTTTTTTTCCATAAATTATTTGACTTGGCTAATTTATAAAGAAGGCAACGATATGTATCGTCGTCTTCTTTTAATACCTCGTTGTCTTCATTTATTTTTTCCATTAAATAATCTCCAACTATTTTTGGCGCGGAAAGATCAACTAAATCCCAATTATTTATATTCTTGATATTTTTCAAGTAAAAATTAAAAATTATTTTCTTTTCGTGCTCGCCACCTTTTTCATATTTTTTAATTAAAATAAAAAGAGCAATCATTCGATGCTCGTGGATTTTGCTTCCAAGTAATTTTTCTATATCTTTTAAAGAAAGATTTTGAAATTTCACCGCAACTTTTCTTTGAGTCGGAACTTTTATTCCCAAAAAAATATCTCCTTCTCCATATTTGCCCTTGCCCGTTTTAAAAAATCTCTGCAAAATTTTTGCCTGCTTTAAATTAGACAATTCTTTCAATTCTTTTTTAAGTCGAGACAAAGAAGACATAGCATTCAAATTAATATTAATACATAGATGATATAGTATGGTAATACATATTACCATACTATCTGTTATTACTTAGTTTAAAGTTTTCTCGGGTAGTTCTGTCGGAGCGGCGGGATTTGAACTCGCGATCTCCTGCTCCCAAAGCAGGCGCCTTAAGCCACTAGGCCACGCTCCGATGATACGACAAAATCCCTTTTGGCTTTTAAAGAAAAGATACAAAAGGGATTTTGTCTATATTGTCAAAAAGTTTTATTTAACTGCATCTTTTAAGCTTTTTCCAGCTTTAAATTTAGGAACTTTCATTGCTGGAATTTGAAGTTTTTCTTTTGTTTGCGGGTTAATTCCGACGCGAGCAGCTCGCTGATTAACGCTAAAAACGCCAAAACCGGTCAAAGCTACTTTATCGCCTTGCACCATAGTTTTTTCAATAACATCCAAAGTAGCGTTAATGAGATCTTCTGTTTCTTTTTTAGAAACGCCTGTTTTAGATGCTACAGCGTCAATAAGTTCATCTTTGTTCATTTTTATTCACCTCCAATCTTTTAGAAATTTAAAACTTAAAACGAAAAATTTAAAACCAAAATGTAAGATTTTTTCATTTTCAATTTTTCATTTTCAATTTTCAATTTGTAAGTTATCCACAGCTATTCTAATTATAACAAATCCTTTAAAATAAGCAAGAAATTGAGTGATTACGAATTCAATCCTGAATCTTTTTGATTTGCCAATTCTGAAAGGCCTAAATCTCCCATTTTTTGATTAAAATTTTTAACTATTCTGACTTCGTGGGATTCCGGATGAAATTCAAGCTGATTTTTGTCAGCGGTAATCCGCCCGCCCGGCTTTTTAAAAAGCGGATCAGCTTTAATCCTTTTTTCTTGCCATTTGCCCAATGTTTTTTCTATCTGGTTTCCAACGTGATTATCTAAAAGAGCTTCTGAAAATTTAGCGAAAGAAATTAAAAATTTATTTTTCTTAATCATTCTTAAATTTCCAGCTTTAACGTTAAGCCAAAAAAACAAATAATTTTTAACCCAAGAATTGGATTCTTGAAATTTTTGAAAAAAAGAATTATTTTCATAAACATTAACCAAACGCGCGTAAGTTTGGGAGTTGTATAAGCTTTCAAACGGAATTTTCAAGGATTTGTCGGTAATATAATGGTTCAAGCAAATTCTGTCGCGAGTTTTTCCTTTGTGATGTTTTTTACCAAGAAAAGTGACCAAAATTGTAATTAAAGTTCTACAAGTCCAAATTCTTCCGGTTTTTGTGACAATTAAAAGGTCAATGTCAGAATTTTTGCGCGTATTTTCCAAAGCCAAAGATCCGCTTACGGCAATCATTCTTAAATAAGGGATAATTTGCAAAAGCCAGATAATTTTTCTCGCCTTTTTCCATTTTTGGTCAGCTAATTTCTGCCGTTTGATTCTTTGCGGAAGAATTTTTTCTTTACCTTGCAAAAAATAAAATCCGTTTTTTTCCTGAATAATTTTTTTTAATTCTGAACTA
>CBDVEN010000021.1:0-7172 GCA_965373025.1 uncultured bacterium
AAATCATGAGCCAATCTTTTTCCGTTTGTGGCAATCTGCACTTGGACAAATCCAAGTTTTCTCGCCATTTTAATAATTTCCGGCAAATTATTTCTCATTGTCGGCTCGCCTCCGGAAAATTGGACTGCCGGACAAGGAACCGGTTTTTCCTCCCGCAATGTTTTTAACATTTTATAAATTTGTTCATCAGTCGGTTCGTAAAGATAACCGGCGGCGGCAGAATTGGCAAAACAAATCGGACAGCGCTGGTCGCAGCGATTGGTCAAATCTAAATTCGCCAAAATTGTCGTTGTTTTATGGTTTGGACATAATCCGCAATCAAAAGGGCATCCTTTTTCTTCTTTGGTGTTTGGATTTTCCACCCCATTGCCGTTAGATAGAAATTTTTCAAATCTTTCATACGCTTCCGCGTCAGACCAATAAGTGTCAAAAAATTCCCCATGCTCGGGGCAGGTTTTCTGATAAAGAATTTTGCCGTCTTTTTCAATAATTTCAGCGTCAATAACTTTTAAACACTCTGGACATAGAGATTTCGTTTTTTTTGTTTGCATAGATTTTATTAATGATTTAAATATTTTTCAAATCCAATTTTCAACCAAGGCGCGTATTTTTCCGGATTTTTATTTAAGTCCTTTTTAAAATTTTCGATATCCATCCATTTGTAATCGAAAATTTCTTCTGGGTTCGGAGAAATTTTATTGGAAATTTTAACTTTTAAAACAGCGCAAATTTCATTTTCCGAACCAATGTTTTTATATGAAATTTGATAATGAAATTTAAATAAATATTTTACTTCATCAGCTTTTACTCCAAGTTCTTCAATCATTCTTCGTTCGGTCGCTTGCTCTTGCGATTCTCCTTTTTTCGGATGGGAAGCGATTGAGCCGTCCCAAAAATCAGGCCATAATTTTTTTAATTTGCTTCGTTTCGCCAAGAGCAGTTGCCCTTTTTTGTTAAAAACCATCGCCAAAAACGCCCGATGCAAAATTCCTTTTCCTTGATGCGCTTCTTCTTTTGGAATTTCTCCAATTATATCATCATTTTTGTTCACTTGTAAAATTAAATCCAGCATAGTCTATTTTTAAAATTTAATTAAAGCGCCTAATAATTGGCTAACTGTCTTTTTTCTAATTTTCATTTGATAGCAATGATACAAAGGAAGCCAGCATAGCAAGAGAACGAATAACCAATATAAATATTGCCCGACGCTAAAATATTTTATCATCATTCCAAAACATAAAAGAGTAATTATAAAAAATAAAATTAAACTAACATAACTCATCTTTTTGCCAATTTTTATAACGGTCGTATTGGTATTTCCTAAATCGTCTTGATAATCAACGATCTGATGGATTAAAAGCTCATTGACCGTTATAAAAGTAAATAAAATTCCGATTAGAATTGATAGCAGGTTAAAATTCCCTCCGGCTAATGTAACTCCGGCTAAAAATGGAAAAAATCCAAACATAAATCCGTGAGTAGTTATATCTAAAAAAGATTTTTCTTTTAACCGAAAATATTTTACTGAGTAAAAAGTAGAAGCAAGAATGCTTAATAAAACAAAAATAAATCCTAAAAAATTTATTCGCAGCGCCAAAACAATTGGAACTATCAATAAAATTGCTAAAAATATTAAAGTTCCTTTTTTTGTGATTAAACCTTGAGCCAAAGGATTTTTATTTGATTGAATTTTTCCCTGGTGTTTTTTATCAATTTCTATATCAAAATAATTATTTATCACAAAACTATATCCAGTCGCGCAAAAGTAAATTATGGCAATAATAAGAAAATTTTTTAGAGAAGCGTTCGCTAAAAAAGCGCCGATAAGCGGAATCCAAAAATAGGATTTTATCCAATCCTTAACTCTTAACATTTTAAAATAATAATATAGTTTTTTTATTTTCATTTTTATTTAAAAATATCTTGGAATAAAATTGAATTTTGTTTTAATTTATTTTCTTTTTTCTTTTGCTCTATCGCCTTTTCATAAAGAGCAAGCATTTTTCTTGTTGAGTTTTCAATAGAAAAATATTTTGCCCTGTTTTTCGCTTTTTCTGACATTTTTTTTCTTAAATTTTCATTATCAATAAGTTTTAAAGTAGTTTGACTAAAATCGTCAACATCGCTAGAAACTAAAAAACCGTTTTCTTCATTTGTAATAACATCTTTTGAACCACTCGCTTCTATAGCAACAACTGGCAACCCGCTTGCCATTGCTTCAACGAAAACTAATCCTTGTGTTTCTGAAAGAGAACTAAAAATAAAAATATCTGAAGTATTGTAAAAATAAGGTATTTTTTGATAAGATATAGGACCTGTAAAAATAATTCTTTTTTTTAATCCTAATCTAAAACTTTGTTTTTCTAAATTTTCTTTTTCTGGGCCGTCGCCGACAATCATAAAATAAACATTTTTTCTTTTCTTTATTATTTTCTGAAAAACTTTCAGAAGAAAAAAAAGATTTTTTTCTTCTGACAAACGGCAAACTGTTAAAAGTAAAATCGCATCGTTTTTTATATTATATTTTTTCCTTATTTTTTCTCCGTTGTTAATTTTCTGAAATCTATCCATTTTAATCCCGTAAGGAATAACATAGATTGGTTTCTTAACTTTATATTCTAAAATCAAATCTTTAATGCTTTTACTCGGAGTGGTTATTGCGTCACAGGAATTAGCGTAAAGAGTAGAAAGCGTTTTGGCAAGCGGTTTGCTTAATTCTTCCGGCAAAGGCGCGTAATGGACATAAAGATTATAACGAGTATGGTAAGTAAAAATAAGAGGAAGTTTTAATTTTTTCGCGTAATACCAGGCAATCTGCCCGGAAAGAAAAAAATGATGGCTGTGAACAATATCTAAATTTATTCTTTTAATCGTTTTTCTGATTTTTGGAGAAGAAATTAAAGGCAAAGGATAAGAAATTTTATAATTTAAATCTACAGATCTAAACCTAAAAACATTAGGATTTTTATCTTGATAGTTAGAATGTTTGGCGGCAAAAATATAAACATTATGCCCTTGCTTTTCTAATTCTTCACGATAATTTTCAATCGCTGTAGTTACTCCGCTTACCGCCGGCAGATATGTATTTGTAAAAAATCCAATGTTCATATGCTATTGACAAAAACTGAAATTTATGATACAATGTAGAATAAAAATCAAAAATAGATAAAAACAACTAACAAAGCACTTTAAAAATATAAGCACTTACAAAAGAGAAGGAAGAAACTTTTCGGATGGTTAAATTGTCTGGCAGAAATTTAAAATAATTACTGTTAGATAATTTAGCCGTCCGAAAAATCGAATGGCTTAGGAGTGGTAAAATTGGTAGAATTTTTATGTTTTGGAGATGCTCACTGCGCTATAGAAAAAAGTAAAGTGAGCGATGAAAGGTTTTATCCCGCATATGTAGCGAGATTACATGGAAAGGAAAAGGAAGATTATCTTGATTTCTTTGATCAACTAACACGAGAAGCTTTTCAAAAACTTCTTGAGCAGGTTCAACGACTTGATTTCGACATTGCAATTGATTTCGGAGACAGTATTGCTGGAGGAGCAAACCAAGAAGGGATTAAAAGTGAAAAAGCTAAACGAGAACTGCGAGAATATAACAGATTGATCGCCAATGCTTTGCAAGAAACTTCAGTATTATCTCTTTGGAGCGATCATGTCACAGGATACAATGATCAAATTACTGAAATACAAGGACAAAAAAGCGGCAGGATGAGCATAGAAAGTTTTGAAGCAGGGAAAGAATTAATCGGAAAACCATACTTTAGTAAAGAAACAGAAGGATTTACTCTTATATTCTTAAATTCTCCAATAATCAGAGAGTCCAAAAATTCCAGTAACCCAGAACAATCATTTTTCATTGAAGAAGCAAAGAAGCAAGAGAAATTTATTCAGGAATGTTTAGAAAATGCAAACAAAAACAACAATAAAGTGATTCTGTTCATCCACGATCCGATGCAACTCAGACATATTCAAAAAATTCTGGAGCCGCACAAAGAAAATATTGTTCTAATTCTTGCCGGACATATACATTCGCCTGCAGTTTGGAAAATTTACTGTTTTCTTTCAAAGATAGTAAAAACTTTCAAAATCAGAATACCAAATGTGTTACAGAAAACACCAAAACAACAAGCCATACAATCGTTAATACAAGAAATGGTAGATATGCAAGAAACTATCCAGTCGCTTAATATAAAAATCATTCCAGCGATATGGGGACAGGTAGGACTTCCACAGCAAATAATTCTTGGCCGCGGCGGATACGCCATACTGACACTTGATAAGAGACAATTTTCACTAAAACGCCACAAACTCTAAAAAATCTTCCTTCTCTATTTTTTTTGTCAATTTTTTAAAAATAACAGCTTCATAATTTCATTAACTGATTTTTTGGGACTGAATTTTTTATTTTTAACAGAATCTCTTTGAACAATCGTCGTGTCCATTAATCCGATAACAAAATGAGCAATCACTTTGCTGGAAAGATTGCTCAAAAGTTTTTTCTTTTTTTGCCCTTCTTTGATTAAATCTTCAAATTTTTTAATAATTTGCCATTGTAGTTCCTGAGTAAATTTTACTGTTGTTTTGTCCAACCGCGATATTTTTTGGATTGTTTCCTGAATAGGATTTTTTTCATTCAAGGAAAATTCCAAATAAGCCATCAATGTTTGATGGAATTTTTTTTCAAAAGTCGTTTTCAATCCGATCGGCTTTTTTAATTTTTCCAAAAGCGCTTCAAAAGAATTTTGGATTACTTCAAGATAAATTTCCTTTTTGCTTTTAAAATGATAATAAAGAGCCGCTTTGGTAATTTTAACTTCTTTGGCAATCTCGCTCATTGAAACAGCCGAATATCCATAATCAGAAAAAAGCTTCTTAGCTGATTCAAGAATTTTTTCTTTAGTGCTGGACTGAATTAAAATTGTTTCTTGTTTATTTATCATTTTTTTGACCGTTCGGTAAGTATAATATAACTATAAATCCCTTTGACAAAGCCGTCAACCCCGTTAGAAATTTTTTAAAATATAATTTTATAATATGTCAATAAATGCTTTATTTTAAACAAAAAAATCACTTTCTAAAAAGCGATTTTGTTGTTTTCTTAAAAACTACAAATATATCTTTAACGGAGCAAAAGGATTTATCCACAGGAAATTTTTGTGCCGCGGGAGGGACTCGAACCCTCATGCTTTTTCAAACATTGGATTTTAAGTCCAACGCGTATACCAATTCCGCCACCGCGGCGATATATTAACTTAAAGTTTAAAACTCAAAGTTCAAAACCACAACTAAAAGTTAAAAACTATTTTTTATTTTTTAAAGTCAATAAACTTGAACCAAGCATTTTTGATATTTCTTCAGTTTCATCTAAAAGCTGATTAATTTTATTTTTATCAGCGTCAGTTGCGTCCCTTAAAAGACCTAACCAATATTTCGTTTCATTCGCCGATTTTAAAGCAATTTCATAAAATTTAATAAAATCTCTTTTAGAAGATGACGATTTCGCTTCAACGATATTTGCGCCAATTGAAGTGGCTGATCTTAAAAGTTGATCAGAAATAATCCAGTATACTTTTTTATTCGGCAAGGTTCCAATAAATTGAATCATGTCTATTGAAAAATAATAACAGCGGTATTTTAATTCAGTTTTAGGGTTTTTAGTTTTGGTTTTGAGTTTTGAGTTAGATCTCCTGCACTTTAATTAAATTCATATTTTCCTGAACGCTCACCGGCTGACCGGTAACAATAACAATTTTGTCTCCGGACTTAACAATTTTTTTGTCTTGGACAAAATTAACCGCTCTGTTAATCAATTCATCTAAAGTTCCGCATTCGGACATAATATAAGAACGGACTCCCCAGATTAAAGACATCTGCCGATAAACTTCCGGATGATTAGTCATCACAATAAGTTTTCCTATAAACCGATGCCGGGCAATCATTCGCGCCGTAAAACCGGACAAAGTCGCGGCTAAAATCGCTTTTGCTTTAATATTTTTAGCCAAATAATAAGCTGATTTTGATAAAGCGTTAGGAATTGAAATTTGATCTCCAAGAAAATTTTCATCAGCCAGATCATCATAAGGAGAATTTTCCGTTTCTTTAATTATTTTCATCATTGTTTTAACTGACTTCACCGGATATTGCCCAAAAGCGGTTTCGCCGGAAAGCATTACTGCGTCAGTATGGTCAACAACCGCGTTGGCAACATCGCTCACTTCGGCTCGGGTTGGCCGAGGAAAACGGATCATTGAATTTAACATTTGAGTAGCGACAATAACCGGCTTGGCTTTTTGAAGACATTTGCCGATAATTTCTTTTTGGATTAAAGGAACTTTTTCTTGGGATATTTCCACGCCGAGATCGCCTCGCGCAATCATTATTCCGTCAGCAGTTTCTAAAATTTTATCAAAGTTTTTTATCGCTTCCTGCGTTTCTATTTTAGCGATAATTAACGGAAAACTTATCTGCTGGTTTTTTCCTGAAGATTGTCCTATATTTTTTTGAGAAAATTCCAAATAATATTTATGAATTAAATTTTTTGTTTCGGAAATATCTTTTGCTTTTCCGACAAACGACAAAGCGATAAAATCAACGCCTTGCGATATTCCAAATTGAAGATCTTTTTTGTCTTTCTCGGTAATCACTGACATTTGCGTAGAAACTCCGGGAAAATTTATTCCGGCTTGAGAACTAATAATGCCTTTGTTTAAAACTTCGCACTTAACGCTGTTTTCTTTTTTTTCTAAAACTTTCAGCTGAATCATTCCGTCAGCAATAAGAATAAAATTATTTTTTTTAAGATTCTGGGCGAAATTTTCATAAGAAACCGGAATTTTTTTAAGTTTAATTTCATCTTCTTCAAAATCATTTTCCGGAAATAAAAAAACTTTTTCGTTTTTTTTAACTTCCAAGTTTTCCTTTAAATCGCCAATCCTAATTCTCGGACCCTGCAAATCCTGAATAATCGCGATCGGTTCGTCAAGTTTTTTGGAAACTTGGCGGATATTTTTAATAATTTCCTGATGCGACTTATGCGTTCCGTGCGAAAAATTAAGCCGGGCGACATTCATTCCCGATTTAATCATTTTTTCCAAAATATCTTTTGACTCGCTCGCCGGCCCGATTGTCGCCACAATTTTTGTTTGTTTCATATTTTTTTC
>CBDVEN010000022.1:0-7088 GCA_965373025.1 uncultured bacterium
AGCTTCGGGTGTCATACTTTTTTCAAATCTTGTATTAATGCGTGATAAGCTTGATGAGAAAGTAGCAGAAATAGAAAGGCTTGAATCCAGGATGCAATATAAGGAAGTAGAAATGGCCAATCTTGAGAAAAAAACCCGGGAAACTTTTTCAACTGAATTAGATATTCTTTTGACTAAAGACACGATTATCACCAGCCATTCAGGAAAACTTCCCCAGTTAAGGAAATTTTTTGACGATTGTAATATTCACGATCAGTTAAGAGAGCAGTATTTAGGAAAAGGAACAGGTTTTCTTCTTTTTCAAATTTTAGACAAAATGATTGATTCCCGTTTGCCGATGCTGGACCATATCGCTGAGAATATTGACCAAATAGAGCGCGAAGTTTTTCAGGGAAACGAACGGGAAATGATCAGCGAAATTTCTATTGTAAAAAAAGATATAATTGATTTTCGCAGAACAATTAAACCGCAAAGAGTGGTTCTGGAAACTCTTGATAAAATTATTTCTAAATTCTGCCAGGCGGATTTTAAAATATATTCTCAAGAAGTAATCGGATCAAATATCCGCGTTTGGAATACTTTGGAAAATCATAAAGAGATGATTGAAGCGATTGAAAAAACAAATGAGTCCTTGTTTTATTATAAATTCAATGAAACCTTAAAAGTTCTGACTGTTTTTTCTGTAATTATGATGCCTTTAACTTTAATCGCCAGCATCTTTGGAATGAATTTTATGAATAGTATGCCTTTTGCAAAAAGTTTTTGCGATTTCTGGTGGGCGATTCTAATAATGATTATTGCTTTTATTTTTATGATAGTTTATTTTAAAAATAAAAAATGGTTATAATATTGTGAAAATTTGTGTTTTTATCAAAATATAGCAAGCAGCGCTTGCTTTATTTTTTTAAATATATTATACTGGGAATATAGATTTTAGACTTTAATTTTTAAATTTGTGGCAGAAGAAAAGAAAATTGAAAATAAAACTAAAGAAATATCAATGTCTGATATGCTGAAAGCAGGCGTTCATTTTGGCCATCAAAAATCAAGATGGAATCCAAAAATGGCCCCTTATATTTATACTACTCATAACAGCATTCACATTATTGATCTTGAACAGACCCAGAAAAAATTAAAGGAAGCTTTGGAATTTGTTAAAAAAATAATTGAAGAAAAGGGAGTTATTTTATTCGTCAGCACGAAAAAACAAGCCAAAGAGATTGTTAAACAAGCGGCGGAAAAATGCGGAATGCCGTATGTTGTTGAACGCTGGCTTGGCGGCACTTTCACTAATTTTAAAGTGATATTAAAACAGATAAAATTTCTGGAAGAAATGGAAGAAAAAAGAAAATCCGAGGAATTTAAAAAATACACCAAAAAAGAACGGTTGGATTTTGACAAGAAATATAAAAAATTGAGGGGTAAGTTAGAAGGAATTCTATTTCTTAAAAAAATTCCTGAAGCGATTTTTGTGATTGATATTAATAAAGATAAATTAGCGGTTTCTGAAGCGAAAAGAACTGGCGTTTCAATAATTGCTTTATCTGACACAGACGCTGATCCGACAAAAGTGGATTGTCCAATTCCGTCCAATGATGACGCAATCAGCGCGTTAAAATTAATGGCGGATGTTATGTCGGATACGATTAATGAAGCAAAAAATAAAATTAAGCAATAAAATATTTTTTAATCAATTATTTTAATCTTTCTAACTAAAACTTTTAAGTTTTAGAATAAAAAAAGGAAAAAATTATGAACAATCAAAATTTCCAAAAAGGAAATCTTTACCTTATCATTGCCATTATCGTCGGTGTTTTTGCCATCAGCGCGGTTGGATTTGCCAGCTGGAAATATTTTGGAAGTGGTTCTGAATTAGAAAAAGAAACTCAACCTGTTTATTCGCCTGAAAAAGAAAAAACTGTTCCAGAAATGAAAAAGCAGGAAGAAATAATTCCTTCTGAAAAAGTTGATGAAACTGCTGATTGGAAAACTTATCAAAATGAAAACGGAGGTTATATTATAAAATATCCTTCAAATTGGATGATTATTTCAGATTGGAAATTTGTTACTGATGCTACTGACATGGGTATAAATTTTTGCGGACCAGAATATAGTTCAAAAACCGAATGTAGCGCTGGCGGAAAAGGCGATAATCCTGTGATTAAATTAGGAGATGATATGTTAGATTATAAAGAAGAGGGGTATTGCGTTCAAAATAAGGAAAATATTTTTTGTAAAGAAAATTTAATTTTATCTCAGAAATATATAAAAATTGCTGGTAGAGATGGTATAATTACTGAGTTTAAAGATATAAACAATGGATCAATATATGCAAGCTGGAAAGAAAATTCTACAGATGAAAAATTATTTAGTCTTAGTGTAGTTGGATTAAAAAAATATTCTAATTATCGCGATGTTTTTAATCAGATGCTTTCTACTTTCAAATTCACCGAGTAAAATTGATTATAATTTATACTAAAAACCCACCAAAAAGAAATTAAAAAAATCACCAAGTTAAAAATAAAATTTGACTTTTTTCCAATAAAGAGATAAAATAAAATTATATGGTGGTTAAAATTAAAGAAAAGGAAAATTCAATAGTTATTCCAAGAGAAGCAATTCGCGATAAACAAGGCGTGGTGATTTTAGATTTAGAAGAATACAAAAAATTTTTGAAATATGAAATAGAAAAAGAATACATTGATGAAATTGTTAGCGAGGGGATAAAAGAAGAAAAACAAGGAAAAACTGAATCTTTAGAAAAGTTTCTTAAAAAGGAATATCCAAAACTGTATGAAAATTACAAGCATTAAAATTTCTTCCCAATATAAAAAATCTTTTAGAAAACTTCCTTTTCATATTGGAGAAAAAGCCATTTTGAGGATTAAAATTTTTGAAGAAAATTCTTTTGATCCAAGATTGAAAACTCATTCTCTATCTGGCAAAGAAAAAGAATGTTGGGCTTTTTGGGTGGATTATCATTATCGGATTAAATTTATTTTCCTCAATGATGAGGAAGTTTTATTTTTAGATGTTGGCACTCATGGAATTTACAGATAATTTTTTAGCATAAAATATTTATGATTTTGTTTTAAATTCTATGTCGAAAACCTGCCAAAAAGAAATTAAAAAAACAATTAAAATAATTCTAATCTTATGATAAATTCTGAACAAATTAAAAAACTGCGCGAGGAAACAGGGGCTTCTGTTGTTGAGTGCAAAAAAGCGTTAGATTCTTCTGGCGGAGATTTTAAAAAGTCGCTTCAAATTCTTCAAGAGAAAACTTCGCAGTCAATAGAGAAAAAAGCGGACAGGGAAACTAAAGCTGGCGTTATTGAACCATACATTCATAATTCCGGAAAAGTCGGCGTTCTTTTAAAATTAGTTTGCGAAACGGATTTTGTCGCTCGCAACGACGCTTTTAAGGAATTAGCCCATAATTTAGCAATGCATATCGCGGCGATGAATCCAAAAGATGAAAAAGAATTATTTGAACAATCTTATATTAAAAATCCTGATCAGATAATAAAAGATTTAATTAACGAAAAAATTTCAAAATTAGGAGAAAATATACAAATGAAAACGTTTGTGAGATATGAAATTTAAATTTTTTTATTATGTCAACTAATGTTAAAATATATTCTTGGGAGGCAGCTTGTTCTTTAAAAAACGAAGATTCAAGTTTGAAAATTGATGATTTAGTTATCGCGGAGATTGATGGATTATTAGATTGGGGAGAAATTGAAAAAATAAAAAAAGATAATAATTCTTCGGATGAAGTTTCCGGAACGGTTTTGAGAAAAGCAACCGCTTCTGATTTAGAAACAATTAAACATTATCAAAAAAAGAAAATAGAAGCTTTGGAATTTTGCCGCCAATTGATTAAGAAATATAATCTGCCAATGAAATTAATCAATGCTAAATTCAGCTTTGACGGTTCACGGATGATTTTTGCTTTTACAGCTGACGGACGGGTTGATTTCAGGGAATTAGTCAAGGATTTGTCAAGCCATTTTCAAAGATCAGTTCGGCTCCAGCAAGTTGGTTCGCGGGATCAAGCGAGAAATTTGGGAGCGTTCGGCCCTTGCGGACGGGAGCTTTGCTGCCGTAATTTTCAAAAAAATAATTTAGAAAGCATTTCCAGCAGAGCAATGTTTTTACAACAACTAACTCATCGCGGAAGCGAGCGGCTTTCCGGCGTTTGCGGCCGTTTGATGTGCTGTTTAAATTTTGAATTGGCTCAATATGAAGAGCTTAAAAAAGAAATGCCGAATATCGGCGATTTAGTTAAAACGCCGGAAGGCAAAGGAAAAATTATAAATCTTTTTATTTTATCAAAAAAAGCGGAAGTGGAATTGGAAAATGGGAACAAGAAAAGATTTTTAGTAAAAGAGATAAAATAGCATTTCGAAAGTTAAAAGTTAAACTTTTGTCATGGTGATATTGTTAAACCATAGACAAATTTAACTGTATAATCACCCTTCAACAAGCTCAGGGTGACATATTCGTTATAAGAATGCCAAAGTTTAGTTAAAATTATGTACGAACTTGTTGCTAAATTAATTATTGTTTTGTCAGTTGCGGGAGTTTTAGTAATTATTCTTCGCAAGATTTCTGAATTTAAAAATATGCCAGCAGAAGATATTCAATCTTTGGTTCAGCGCGCTGAAAAACCTGGAAAAATTTCCCAGAAAATTAAAAAAATCAATTACCAAAATATCATTCGGTCAGTTGTTATAAAATTAGAAAAGATTTTAAAAAAATTAAGAGCGATTGCCTTAAGATCTGACAACTGGTTTGAGCAATGGATTCAAATTTTGAAAAACAAAGAAAAAGAATTTAAAGCAAAAGCGCGCTTTTCGAAAAATCAACTCGAAATTCGACAAGTAGAAGAAGAACGGCCGAAATCGAAAAAAGAAGGAGAAAAAGAACAATTTGTTGTTAAAGAAAAAAAATACATTGAAACGATTATTAAAAATCCCCGAGATGTTAAAACATATCGGTCTTTAGGTTTATTATATTTAGCGCAGAAAAATTATAAAGACGCCAAAGAATCTTTTAAACAAATTCTTAAAATTAATTCTAAAGACAAAGAAGCGAAAAAAAAGTTGAAAGAAATAGGAAAAGATAAGCCCACGTAGCTCAGTGGTAGAGCAACTGTTTTGTAAACAGTAGGTCGGTGGTTCGAGTCCTCCCGTGGGCTCATAAATTTAATATTTGGGCGGTTCGCATAGTGGCAATTGCTCCTGACTGTAAATCAGGCGTCCTCTGGACTACGGGGGTTCGAGTCCCTCACCGCCCACTCCGTTCCAAAAAAAATTCGCCCTGTTTAAATTTTTTAATATTTTATCTTTCTGTCATTCCCGCGAAGGCGGGAATCCACTATTGCAAGAAACGAGATTCCTGCCTCCGCAGGAATGACAAATGAAAAGTGAAATAGTATCATTATAATATTTTTTTAATTTTCAAAATTATGTTCAATTTTAATAAAATCACCCAGATAATTAAGTTTAAAGAATTAAGAAACAAAATTTTATTTGTTTTCGCTCTTTTGATTGTTTTTCGATTAGCTGCTCATATTCCGGTGCCGGGAATAGACATTGAAAAATTAAAAGAGCTTTTTGAGGGTAACCAATTTTTAGGCCTTTTAAATATGTTCACCGGAGGCGGAATGGAAAATATGTCCATAGTGATGCTCGGAGTCGGCCCGTATATTACTGCAACAATTATTATGCAGTTATTGACAATGATTTTTCCTCAAATCAAAGAATGGTATCATGAATCCGGAGAGCAGGGCAGGCAGAAATTTAATCAGTACACTCGTTATTTTACAGTTCCTTTGGCGGTCCTTCAAGGATACGCAATGATCAGCTTATTAAGGAGCCAGGGCGTTATCGGTTCGCTTGATTCATTTGCTTTAGCGTCAACAATTATTGTTATTACTGCCGGCACAATATTTTTAATGTGGCTTGGCGAACTAATTTCAGAAAAAGGAATCGGCAATGGAATTTCTTTGATTATTTTTGCCGGAATTGTCGCTAGTTTTCCGATGTCTATCCAGCAGACAATCGCCACTTATAGCGCAACGAATATTCCGGCTTATGTCGCTTTTTTAATTCTTTCAATTATTGTTGTTGCTGGGATTGTTATTATCACCGAAGCTCAGAGAAATATTCCGGTTTCTTACGCTAAGCGAGTGCGCGGCGCCAAAATGTATGGCGGAGTTTCAACACATCTTCCTTTGCGGGTTAATTCCGCTGGAATGATTCCGATAATTTTCGCGATGTCAATTATGCTTTTTCCGGGAATGATCGCTACGATGTTTTCTCATTCAGATATTTCCTGGCTGGCGAGTATTGCTAATTCAACCGCCGCTCTTTTTCAAAACCAAATTTTCTACGGATTTTTATATTTTATTTTAGTTGTTCTTTTCACCTATTTTTACACGGCAGTTGTTTTTGATCCTCAAGCTGTTTCAACAAACTTGCAAAAACAGGGCGGATTTGTTCCAGGAATCCGTCCGGGCAAACCAACCGCGGAATTTCTTTACAATGTTTTAAACAGAATTACTTTAGTCGGAGCGATTTTCTTGGGATTGATCGCTGTTTTGCCGTTTATCGGACAGGCGGTGACTCACATCACCACCATGGTTTTAGGCGGCGCCGCGATTTTAATTGTCGTCGGCGTTGTCTTGGACACCGTCCGCCAAGTCCAATCGCAGTTGGCAATGAGAGAATATGAAAATTTGTAAATAAAAGATTTATGAATTATGAATCAAAATTACCAAAAAGAAATTAAAAATTTCATTATACCGTTTATAATTTTCATATTTTTTTTGCCTTTGAATTTATCTGCTTCGGAAAATCAAAATGATTCAGAATATATCAGAGAACAAATTAGAGCTAAGCAAGATGAATTATATGAAGTTAGAAAAGGAATTGACGCAATAGAAATAAAAATTGAAGAAAGCCAAAAGAAGCAGACGACTTTGCAGAATGAATTAGAAATTCTTGGCGATGAAATCAAAAAAACAGAATTGGAAATTCAAGAAACGGATTTAAAAATTAAAAATACTAAATTTGCCATTG
>CBDVEN010000023.1:0-6934 GCA_965373025.1 uncultured bacterium
CAAGTTATCAATGGTTGGGTGAGAGCCCGGCAAGCAATGAATGGATAAAATCAGAGTATGTGTTTGATATTCCGGACAACGCGGTTAAATTAACTGTGTTCCATGTCATTTCTAATATTGGTTATTTAAAGACAGATAATTTTGTGTTAGAAGAGGTTGAGGAAATAGTAGAGCCATTTCTCATTCCTAACCAATCAGTGGAAACCGCTACTGGTTCAATGCCGTCAAAATGGCTTAAGAATTCTTGGGGAGAAAACACTGCTTCTTTTTCTTATCCAACGGGCAATGCCCATGACGGAGACAGATATGTTGAAGTAGAAATGACTAATCATACAAGCGGAGACGCTAAATGGTATTTTGAGCATGTTGAGATTGATAATACCAAGCAATACTATTTCAGCGATTATTACAAATCATCTGTTATCACTGAAACAGTTCTTTGCTTCTTAGACGCTAATAACAATCCAAGTTATCAATGGTTGGGTGAGAGCCCGGCAAGCAATGAATGGATAAAATCAGAATATGTGTTTGATATTCCGGACAACGCTGTCAAATTAACTGTGTTCCATGTTATTTCTAATGTCGGTTATTTAAAGACAGACAATTTTGTGTTAGAAGAAGTTGAGGGATTTAATCGCGGAATTGTTACTTTAACATTTGATGACGGCCATAAATCAGTTTACGAAAGCGGGTTTCCGATTTTTGAACAATTTAGGTATAAGACAACGCAGTTTATTATTAGCGAAACATTAGAAAATCCTTATGATTACTATATGACTACAGACCAAATGAACGCTTTTTATCAGGCAGGCCATGAAATTGGTTCGCATACAATTACGCATCCTGATTTAACGCAATTAACACCAGAGGAAATAGAGTATGAATTATCCCAGTCAAAAGCGGATTTAGAAGCGCTTTTCCCTCCTATTAGAAATTTTGCTGCTCCATACGGCGCGTATAATGAACAGACAATAGCAATAGCAAAAGAATATTATGATTCTCATCGTACTGTGGATCTTGGATACAACACGCTTAGCAATTTTGACAGGTATAAGATAAAAGTCCAGTATATTTTGAGCGACACTACTCCAGCGCAGGTTCAGGAATGGGTTGACAGCGCGTATGAGAATAAATCCTGGCTTGTGCTTCTTTACCATCATATTGATGTAGCAAATGATATTTACAGCGTTACCTCGCAGGATTTGACAGAACATCTGAATATTATTGATAATAGCGGAATTCTGGTTCTTACAACAGCCCAAGCATTAGACGAGATAACTCCGCAATTGCCAACACAATAATTCTAATTTGAAATAATCCGCAACTAAAATTCATATACAAAATAAATAAGAGATCATCTGATCTCTTATTTATTTTAAATAAAAAAAGAGAGAGGATAAAAATTATTATATATAATCCTCTCATTGTTTTTTGGTTGTTTTGTTTGGGTTGTCAGAATAATAAAATGTAGTTGCCATATGATCCACTAGGAACCATGGATCATCGCATTCACATTCTGCTACCACTGCTTTAAAGTGTCTCTTGCTGTTGTTGCGCCAATAATAAATTTTTTCTTGTTCAATACTGGAGGTATCTATTCTAAAATCATCGAAAACTCCATCTACAGATGAAGGATGGCTAAGTTTAAGAATATAACCATTTCTTTCAACTGTAAAACCGTTTTTCTCAAAACCTTTTACCAACAGGGTTATTCTTTCTTCTCTCAGAATTATTCTCTCTTCTCTTGCTTCTTTTATCTCATTGCACAGAGTTGTTCTTTCTTCATCGAAACTCGGCTTATTTAGATACATAGCAGTCACAACTACTATCGCTATCACTAATGCTATTCCAATCCCAATCATTATCTTTTTCATTTCTTTTTTTCACCTCCTAAGTTTTTTTCAAAAAGAATGGTACCATCTTTCAGCATTATGGTTGCGGTCTTAAACCGCTATCCTGCCTCCAGAAGGTTGAATTATTTACAATATTTGATATAAACAATTCAACCTTCTGAAAACTATTTTCTTTCCCTTTTATAATTTTAAAGTGCTATCTCTCCTTTTATAAGATAAAATATATCTTTATCTTAATAGTGCATCCTATCATACTATTAAAACTTTGTCAAGGGTAGAGCAAGATTTTGACGGGTGCATCATCTTGACAAAATATCCTTTTTCATCTATCTTATAATTAGGAGGAGGTAAAAATGGTAATAACGCAAAGGAGCAGATGGGAACTTATTTCGGACATACTGGGCGTAATATCTGATGAAGGAAGAAGGGCGAAGAAGACACGCATTATGAAAAAGGCTTATTTAGATTGGTGGAGTTTTGAAAAATATTTTGCCAACCTCATAAAACGTGGCTTTGTAGAAAAAATTGATGACCCTGCGCTTGGAACAATCTACGCGCTTACAGAACGAGGAAAAGAATTACAGGGAAAATTAAAGGACGTGAAAGTAATCCTACAATAAAAAAACAGGAGGTAAAAGTCAAAAAAATGTCCAATCAATAATTTGAAAGGACATTATTTTTTTTATCTTATTAACACGCTTTTAGAAAATCCTCTTGCCCGCATTGCTTCGCCGTAGCCCGACAATAGTTACAGCGACAGATAAAGCGATGCAGGCGGGCCTTAATCCCCCTTTAAAAAAGGGGAAATTAATTTTTGAATTTGACTTTTTTCAAATATTTTCCCGTATCCGACTCTTTTACTTTTGCCACATCTTCGGGAGTTCCTTGGGCGATAATATAGCCGCCTTTTTCGCCGCCTTCCGGACCCAAATCAATAACCCAGTCAGCCGAAGCGATCACATCCAAATTATGTTCAACCGCCAGAACAGTATTTCCCTGATCAACCAATTTATTCAGAACAATCAGTAATTTCTTAATATCTTCAAAATGAAGTCCGACAGTCGGCTCGTCTAAAATATAAAATGTTTTGCCTTCGCGCGAAGGCCTGGATAATTCCGCGGACAATTTAATTCTCTGGGCCTCGCCTCCGGAAAGAGTGGTTGCCGGCTGTCCTAATTTTAAATATTCTAAACCGACATCAGAAAGAACTTTTAATTTTTTATAAACCGTCGGAATATCCCTGAAAAATTTCATCGCTTCCTTGACTGTCATATCTAAAACCTGGGCGATATTCAAATCCTTGTATTCAATTTCCAAAATTTCCGGCTGATATCGAGTCCCTCGGCATTCTTCGCAAACCAAATAAACATCCGGCATAAAATACATCTCGATCTTTTTAAAACCTTCTCCGGCGCAGGCCTCGCACCGTCCGCCTTTAACATTAAAACTGAAATGCCCGGTTTTGTAAGATTTAATCTGCGCTTCCTGGGTCTGGGCAAAAAGTTCTCTGATTGGAGTAAAAATTCCCGTGTAAGTCGCCGGATTTGAACGCGGAGTCCGCCCGATTGGCGACTGGTCAACATGAATTACTTTTGATAAATTTTCCAAACCGATTATTTTTTTATGCTTGCCCGGCTCTTTTTTGGCTTGATGAAATTTCTTGCTCAAAGCCCTGGCTAAAATATTTTCAACAAGAGTGCTTTTCCCGCTTCCGGAAACTCCGGTTATTATGATAAATTTTCCCAAAGGAATCGCTACATCAATATTTTTTAAATTATGCTCGCTCGCTCCTTTGATAACAATTTCTTTTTTTGTTCCTTCGTGATATTTTTTCGGCTTGGAAATTTTTCTCTTGCCCGAAAGATAAAGCCCGGTGAGCGAATTAGACTTTTTAATTTTGCTTGGAATTCCCTGAGCGACAATTTTTCCGCCTTTGTCCCCTGCCCCGGGACCCAAATCAAAAACATAATCAGCCGCATTGATAAACGCCTGATCGTGTTCAACAACCAAAACAGTATTTTTTAAATCCCGCAGATCTTTAAGAATTTTAATCAGGCGATCGCTGTTTTTCGGATGAAGTCCGATTGACGGTTCGTCTAAAACATATAAAATTCCGCTCAGTTTTGAAGCAAGCTGGTCAGACAATTTAATTCTCTGGGCTTCGCCGGATGAAAGCGTTTCTGACGAACGGGATAAAGACAAATACTCCAAATTGATTTCTTTGAGAAGTTTTAACCGTTTGACAATTTCGCTGATAATCGGTTCGGCGACTTTTGTTTTAAATTCTTTTTGTTTCTGCAATGTTTTAAAAAATTCCAAACATTTTTCAACTGGCATTTCCACAATTTCATTTATTGATTTATCAGCAACTTCTACCGCTAGGGCTTCAGGCTTAAGCCGTTTTCCCTGGCAGTCCGGACAAATTTTTTCAACCATATATTTTTCTAATTCCGCTCTGATATAATCAGAATCCGTTTCCCGATGGCGCGCTTCAAGAATTTGGATTATTCCTTGATAACCGCTTTTTTTCTCTCCGAACAAAATTAATTCCATATTTTTTTCAGATAAATCCTTAACTGGACAGTTCAAAGAAAATCCTTGCTTCTCGGAAAAATCTTTTAATAAATTAAATTCATTCTGCCAATTATTCAAAGAAGATGACCATGGGCGGATAGCTCCTTCGGCAAAACTTAAATTTTTATTTGGAATAACCAATTCTGGAACAAATTCTAATTTAATACCCAAGCCGGTACACGCGGGACAAGCGCCAATCGGGCTATTAAAAGAAAAAAGGCGCGGCTCAAGAATAGGGCCTTCAATTTGGCAATCAGGACAATAAAAATTATCGCTAAAAACCAAATCTTTAAAATTTGTGTTTACAATTATCAAACCGTCTGCTAAGCGAAAAGCGTTTTCAACTGCCTCCAAAATTCTTTTCTCATCCGGATTTTTTTTCAAAACAAAATCATCAATAACTATTTCAATCTGATGTTTTTCATTTTTGTCCAAAGATATTGTTTCATACGGAGAAATCTGATAAATTTTTCCGTCAATCCGCGCTTTGTCATAACCGCTTTTTTGAATTTTAGACAAAATTTCCCGATGCTCGCCTTTTTTATTTTTAATTAAAGGCGCAAGAACGAAAATTTTAGGCGAGGGAGTTGGTTCTCCCCCTTTAGAAGGGGGAGTTAGAGGGGGTATAATTTCTTTAACAATCTCCCGAAGATTTTTTTTAACCAATGGCTTGCCGCATTTTAAACAATGAGGAGTTCCTACTTGAGAAAAAAGAATCCGCAAATAATTATAAATTTCGGTCATTGTGCCGACAGTGGACCTGCGGGATCTGGCAATGCTCCGCTGGTCAATAGCGATCGTCGGACTCAATCCTTCAATCTGGTCAACTTCCGGTTTGGAAACCAAAGGCAAAAAGTTTTTCGCGTATCCGGAAAGATTTTCCAAATAGCGATGCTGGCCTTCCGCGTAAATTGTGTCAAAAACCAACGACGATTTGCCGCTTCCGGAAACACCGGTAAAAACAACTAACTTTTGGCGGGGAATTTCCAAATTAATATTTTTCAGATTGTGCTGCCGCGCCCCGCGAATAATAATTTTTTCAGTGGTTTCTCTTGACATAAATTTTTAATTTCTAATTTATTTCAAAATTCCGAGATCTTTTGCTTTCTTTTTTGTGTATTTGGGAAATTTTTTTAAAATTTCGCTTAGTTTTTTTTGGTTGATTTTTTTAATTTCCAAACTGTCTAACTCAACAATTCTTTTGCCTCTGGATATTAAATAAATTAAATCAGCCAGCGCTTTTTCCGGCACAGCAATGTACACTCCGTTTTTTAATTCATAACCAAAAAATAAATCATCTTTAAGGCGGACATATTCAAAAATCCAATTTGCCGCCTTTATTTGGCAGCTTCTTTTTTTAGTGGCTGAAGTTATCACTGACGGAACTTGATTAATCAAATTATGATAATACAAAGCGTATTCAAAACTAATATAAGAATTATTGCCAATCTCGTTAGCCAACCGCAAATAATCTAATTTAGCAATTTGAAAAGCGTAAAACCCTCTGCCTAAATTCTGGATTAAATCTTTTTTAACCCAATTAGAAAGCAAAGTTTTTAAACTTTTCTGGTCGGAATGATAAAACTTTTTTAGCTCATAAAAACTAAAATAAGTTTTGCCGGTTTGTTCTAATGATTTTTTAAATTTTAAATAATTAATTTTAACAGCCATAAAATTTTATTGCTAAATCAATCGCCTGCCACCTGTCCTGCGGCAGCCATCTTTTTAATTCACGGGAAAATTCTTTTTTATTAAAAGGAAATTTTTTGTTAATCATTTTATTTTTGCGAAGTTTTTGGCTTAAATACCAAAAATCAAACCAATCGCGCGGCGCATTTCTATTTTCAATCGCTTTTTGCTTCATTTTGTAAATTGATTCTAATTCGGCTGTTTTCAAAATTATTTCTTTGTTAGAAATTAGAGAAGTGAGCAATAGATTTTCTGATTTTATTCCGTTTTTTCTTTTACTGATTTCTATTTTGATTCTTATCGGATGTTTTAACATTTCATTTTTAATATGAAGCAATCCAAAAAGCGTTAGCCGCTTATTAATTACTTCTTCTAAAATAACACCTTTATTCTCAGCAGCAACCAACTGTAAAACTTTTTTCAATTCTTTTTTGTTTGATTTTAAATCTTTTGCCAAAAGAAAATCTAAATCTTCAGAAAAACGAAAACTTTGGTAAGCAAGCCGCAGAGCGGTTCCGCCGTAAAAAATAATATTTTCTGACAGTTTTGACTTGCTGATAAAATACAAAACTTCCATTTCTAAATATTCCCTGATAATATTTAAAGGCGCTATTTTTTGCTCGCGGGCTGATTTTTCTATTAGATATTGATTCAACATAGTTAATGATATTATTAACTTTCCTGTATCTATTATTTTAGATTATTTTAAAAATTTTGACAAATTTTTCTGCACCCCGCGAATAATAATTTTTTTATTTTGACTTGACATAGGTTTTTAATTATTCCCCCTTTTTAAAGAGGGTTAAGGGGATTTTTGG
>CBDVEN010000024.1:0-6736 GCA_965373025.1 uncultured bacterium
GCGATATTCCGGAGACATGCAAAAAATTATTAAACGCTTCTTATTTCACGAGAGGGTTTGATAATCCAGGACAAAACCGTGTTGTTTTTGAGTTGACAATGCGT
Organism: uncultured bacterium; assembly: GCA_965373025.1. Classification (GTDB taxonomy): domain Bacteria; phylum Patescibacteriota; class Minisyncoccia; order JAHIHE01; family DAOWLE01; genus DAOWLE01. Next base: position 105 of record CBDVEN010000024.1, read on the forward strand.
CAACCCGACAAACAAGCGACTCACAAAATTTCTCTTTTCTCTTAATTTTTTTTAATCAAATTTAATTTCAATTTTTTAAAAACTGTGCTACTATAAATTTATAGTAATTGTCCTTTAATTTTTTATTTGTTATTTTGTAGCACTGGATTCCCGCTTTCCTGCCCGCAGTTGCTACAGCGTTACAGGCAGGCGCGGGAATGACAAGAAGCAACTATTTTAAAAAATATTACCTTATGAGTATTTCTTATCAAAAAATCATTCTTCCTACCCGCCCACAAACAGACACAATTGTGGCAATTTTTTTATTAAAAAAATTCGGCAAAGAAAAATATCCGGGAATTGAAAAAGCGAAAATTGAAATTTTAAACAATCTTCCGGAAAATGAAACATCAGAATCATTTTTTGAAAAAGGATTTTTCTTGATTGATGTCGGCGGCGGAAAATTTGACCATCATTTTAAAAACACAACCGCTTCTTATTTAATTGCTGAAGATTTAAAAATAACTGGCGACCCTTCCATAAGCAAACTTTTAAGTTATGCGGAAAGAGACGACAAATACGGACTTGGTACGATTTCTTCTGATCCAATTGACAAAGCGTTCGGACTTTCCGCAATTATTACCAATCTCAATAAAATTCTTCCTCAAAATCCACAGCAGATAGTTGAATTAATTTTACCGATAATTCATGCCCATTACAAAGAGGAAAATCGTAGATTTAAAGAACTTCCCGAAGAGTTCGAACAAAAATTAAAAGAAAACAAAGCGGAAATTTTTACCGGAAAACAAGGGGAAAAGAAATTAAAAATAGTAGCAATTGAATCAGACAATCCAAGCATTGTTGGCTGGCTTCGATCTGTTGAAGGACAAAAAGCAGATATAGTTATTCAAAAGACATCTTCAAATCATATTAATATTTTAACTCGTCCTTTGAAAAAAATTGACCTTCGTCCATTGATTGTTTTAATTCGCAAAGAAGAACTTGTTTGCCGCAATCAAAATATCAATCTTCCGATTTTTGTTCTTGAAAAATCTGGAAGAATTCCTCAAGTTCCCCAATGGTATTATGATAGAGCGACTAATTCTATTCAAAACGGCGGATTAAATCCTCAAGGCACTTCTCCTACAGTCATTTCTCTTGAAAAAATAAAAGAATTTATTAAAGAAGGATTAAACAGATAAAAAATAATTTTTTAATCTATATTTTCCCATCCATCAGCCATTTCCAAAACGGAGTGAATTTTATTTGTCAATTTTTTTTAAAACATCTCCTTTATCAAACTTTCAAAAGGAACAACCGCGGTTTCGCCTAAGGGACAGAAACTTGTTTCTTTCCTCTTTATTTTATTATAATCTATTTTTTGGATAAAAAAAAGAGGACTAAAAAATAATCTTTTTGATACCTTACAATTTCCTATATCACAAGATTTTTCTTCTTCTGTCATTATTCTCCCTCCTAATTTTTTTGTCTTATTTAAAATAACAGAAAAAATAAAGAGTGTCAACACTCTTTATTAAAAACTTTACAAACTTTTGACTTTATAAATTTTATGGACTTTTAACTACTTCAATCCCATTACCATCACTTCTGTTTTTTCTTGCGGCAGGTCTTTCTTTTTCAAGCTGATTTTTGAAATAGTTTCTTTCGCTGAAACGCCCATTTCTTTACAAAATTTATCAACCGGATCAAGCTTGATTTTTAATCCGGGTAATTGATAATGCATCGGAATAACAATCCGCGGTTCAACCTGATTGACAACCGAATCAGCTTCATCCCATGAAATTGTGTAAACTCCGCCAACCGGAATCATTAAAATATCAATGCCGTCAATTTTTTCCATTTGCTTGTCAGTCAAAGAATGTCCGAGATCGCCAAGATGGCAAATTTTAATTTCGTCCATTTTAATTACATAAATCGTATTCTCTCCCCGTTCGGCTCCCTGCTTTTTGTCATGGAAAGAAGGAATTCCTTCAATAGTTATTCCTTTGATTTCATATTCGCCCGGTCCGTCAACAACAAATGGATTACCTTTGACTGTGGCAACATTGTTGTGGTCATGATGCTGATGGCTTACAGTTACAATGTCAGCGTTGGTCCGCGGCAGATTTAAGCCGATTGATTCGTCAAACGGATCAGTGATAAGCGTAATCGGTTCGCCGGATAAATTTTTCGCTGAAGACGAAAGTTTAAAGCAACTTTGCCCGTACCAAATAATATTCATAGTTTTTTGTTAAAGATTAAATAAATATCTAATTTCAAATTTTCCTAACTCTTTTTAAAAACAAATAAGCGATTATGCCGCCGGCCAAAGCGCTTTTTTCATTTTGATATTTGTTTTGATGTTGATTTTCTATAGTTTCATTTCTTAACTAATTTCTCTTCATACTCTTCTTTATTTATTTCTCCTTTTGCCAATAATCTTTTTAATCCGGCGTAATAATTTTCTCTGATTTGAGATGATGATATCGCTTCGTTGTAAATTCTGGGTTCGTCTATAAGACCATTATAAAACCAAGTGTAATCAGCGTGCGCGCCTATGCCAAACATATGTGTATTTTGAACATTGCCAGGATCGCTTATGTTGCGATCATCCTTTTGTTCTCCGTCTAAATAACATTTCATTCTATTATTAACACCATCAAATACGGCAACTATATGATTCCATTGATCTTTTTTAATGCCGATATCTATATTAAAAGCTTGTCTTCCGCCAGCAGAACCATATATTTCGTAGCGAAATCTACTCCCACTACATAAATGGGTACCATAACCATGCCAACCTCCACCAGCTCCGCCAAAAAATAAACCTTTATATCCTGACCAAGCAGGAGGTTTTATCCAGTGTTCCACAGTAATCGCTCCTGTTCCCATTTGTAAACTCTCGTGCGCGCTTCCGCTTCCCAAACTTATATAATCCCCGCTTCCGTCAAATTCCAAAGCCTTTCCAATTATTCCCTCATCAGTATAAGTAGCTCCGTGAATTGTTCCATGATTACCCATTCCAGAACTATCTTTAACATTTCCTTCAAATCCCCATTTGCCTACCGGGTAAAGCCCTCTTCCGAGAGTAGCGGAAAATGACAATGCTTTGTTAATTCTGGCTTTTTCTCTGGCGTTTCCAATAATAACCAAAACAATTGTCGCTAAAAGTCCGATAATGGCGATAACGACTAAAAGTTCAATAAGGGTGAAGCCCCCCCCCTAATACTTTTTTTTGTTTCATAAGTTTGTTTTTTTAAAAAATTAAAATTTTTAAAATTAATTTAAGCTTTTTTGATAGTTTTTTAAAAGAAAAATTGTTTCTTTTTTCAAATTATCTTTTGCCCAAATTTTGTCCTTATCTTTTAATACTTCACCTAAACCCTGTAAAATTATTCTATCACTGATTTTCTCCAATTTTTTTACACACTCGCTAAGATAACTTTTTATTTTTTTGCCGGACCAGAAGAAAATTATTTGCTCATCAATATCCCAGTTGTTTTGCGCGAAAAAATAAATGTCATAAACATCGCGCATAGCAATATTTTTTCTGCCGGTTAAAGCAACCAACTTGTTGGCAAAAAGCGTTTCTTTTTTAGCGGCCAATATAGCAATGCCTAAATATTTTTTAATCTCATATTGATTATTATGCTCACGAGTGGAAATTTCTATTTTAATATTATGATCCGCGCTGCCGTAAGATAAAAGGAAAAAAATCGTCCATCGTTTAATTCGTTTTTCTTTTACAGTTCCATATTTTTTTAGAATGGCTTCAATTTTGGAAAAAATCAAATCTTTTGTTTCGCTCAGATTGTTTTGGCTATTTATCAAATCAAAATCCAAGTCAACGGAAAAACGAGGCAAATTATAAAATAAATATGCTGCCGTGCCGCCTTTAAATCCTAAAAAAGAAGAAATTTCAATATCGCTGTAAATATCTTTAAGAATTCGCGCCATTATTAATTGGTGTTTTTCTTTATTGAGCATTTTGGTAATATTTTTGCAATCTTTTAATTAACTCTTTATTATGATAAATTTTTGCTAGTTCAAAACATTTTTTCCATTCTAAATTATCAAAATTATCAAAATGATAATCCCTGAATAAATAAATCGTATCCAAAAATGCCCGTTCTTTGCTTGCTTGGCAAAAATTATTTTTATTGGCTATGCCATCTGGGTTTATTAAAATCGTGTTTTTTAATTTACGGAAAATAATTTTATTTTTTCCGCATTGTATTTTTTTGGAAAAATAGCTGGCAACAAAAACAGCGTTATGATGCTGAAAAATAACTCCTTCCTCCCGCAACACAGTTTCAAAACTTACATAAGCAGGCGTATAAATACTTACTGATAATTCTTTAAGATTATATTTTTTGCCTTTAGTAAAAATTCCTCTTCTTAATCGGATAAGTCCGCCTTTTTTAACATAGTATGCTATTTTACTTTTAAGATTATTTTTATTCCTTTCCTGCCATAATAAAGCAATCTCTTTTGTTGTTAAAACAGTTTTGGACGATTGATAAAGTTTTAATAAAAGATTATCCATTTTTATAATATAATCCGTAAGTAATAATTATTCTTACTTATAGCATATATTCTTCGATTATTTTGTAATGACAAAAGTTAGTTATTTCATTCAGTTAATAACAACACTCCCAAAAAACACTAATATTTTGGGTATTAAAACACTTATTTAATTAAATTTCAATTAAATTTCGTTTATATGCTATTTTCTGAATTATTCTTCTGATTCTCTTTCAGAAATATCTTTCTTTAAATCTTTCAGGAAATTTTCGGCTAAATCTTTTCCGCCCAAACCAAAAGCCAATCCTCCAGCAATAGCGACCATCGCCACCAAGCCAGTAAAGAGAATTTTGATCAGAGACATTTCCATTCCTAATTGATCCAAAGCCATTAAAGCCGCAAAAATTAGAACAGTCCAGCGAGTTACTGAACCCAAAAGATTTGCCGAACTGACTTTTGCCACCATTACTGAACCTTTAACCGCCTTAGACAGGAAATCAGCTATCAAAGCGGCAACAATTAGAATTATAATAGCGATAATAATATTCGGAATGTAAGCAAGAATAGTAATAAAGAAAGCAGTTACCTGATTCCATCCTAAAATATCGGTTGCCGCAGCCAAGAATACTAAAATTAAAAGCCATTTGGTTATGTCTCCTCCGATTTTGGCAACATTAAGTTTGACTCCTGATTTTTCAAATCTTGCTTTAATTTCAGTTTTTTCAATTGCCTGGTCAATTTGCAATGTCTGCAAAACTTTTTTGACTAATTTTCCCAAAATCACCGCAACAAAATAACCAATAATAAAAACTAAGATTGCTCCGATTAAATTAGGCAGAAATTCAATAAATCTAGTCCAGAGATTTATTAATGAATCGTTAACTGCTGTTCCCCAATTTTCAATAAAACTCATTTATTTTCACCTCCTCTCGTTTAAATTTGTCTAAATTTTTAATTTAAGAAATTTTATGGTATGGGTGTCCCCAGCTCTAAATTTTACAGGATAACTTGCCAAAAAGAATAATGCGAATTAAGTTAAGATAAATAAATATAACAAATAGTGTTATAAAATTTAGGGCTGGGTGGACCTTGGGAGAGTTGAACTCCCAACCTTCGGTATGCAAAACCGATGCTCTACCATTGAGCTAAAGGCCCGTTGTATTTTTACATTTTGATTTTTACATTTTCAATTTTCGGGGGGATGTCCAGCTTTAAATTTGACAGGACAGTTTATTAAAAGGAACAATTCAAACTAAGTTGAGATAAATAAATTACAATAAATAATGTTATAAAATTAGGGCTGGGTGGGCGTATCTGGATTCGAACCAGAGACCTCTTCCTTATCAGAGAAGCGCTCTAACCAACTGAGCTATACGCCCATTTTATTTTTCTTTATCCACATTTATTATAACAAATTTTATCTTTTTGGCAAGAAAAGAAAAATTTGACCCCGCCCTAATCCCAAAGTATGATTCTCAATTATCAATAATCCAAAGGCGAAGCCGCCTTACGGCTCTGTTATTCTATTACAATAAATCTTGCGATAGGATTAGGGCGGGGTTGACAAACTTTCCACAATATGCTATTTTAAAAATAGATAAAATGAGCTTATGAAAATTGATAGTCCGCAAAATTTTATTGAAATGAATGAAATAGCCAGCACGGTTATTTTCTACGAAATACAACCTGCTATCTAACAGTTTTCTTTGATTTGGTTTTATTTTGAAAATCAAACAAATTGAAAAAGAAAACTGTGAAATATAGCAGGTTTTTTTAATTGGAAATTTTTTTAATTTGCCATCTTAAATTTTTAATTTGTCATCCTGAACTTGTTTCAGGATCTACTTCAAAAATCCCTCTAACTCCTTTTGAAAAAGGGGGAATAAGATTCCGAAACAAGTTCGGAATGACATTTTTTATTATGCTAAAAAATAATTCTAAAATTAAATCTTTGCCTTTAGAAAATCCATTGTTGATTTTAAGCAAAGTATCTAAAAGTTTTGGCGCGCGGGAAATTTTCTCCGGCGTTGATTTAAAAGTGGATCAAAAAGACCACATTGCCATTGTCGGCTCTAACGGAATAGGTAAAAGTGTTCTTTTGAAAATTATTGTCGGATTAATCAAACATG
>CBDVEN010000025.1:0-6731 GCA_965373025.1 uncultured bacterium
AATTTTAAATCAATCTTTAAAAACCTTGTTGAAGTTTAACTTATATAATGTTTTTAAATTTATTTATTATACGGAACAGAAATTGTGGAGATTGGATTGGAAGATTAAATTTAAAAGCCAAAACTATTTTTTCATCGTCATTGCGAAAGGATAATTGTTATCCTTTCTTTTTTTGTGTATAAATTGTGGATTTGCTGTGAATTTTAATGGGATAACAAGGGGATAACAAAAAAATAAAATGAATGATTTTGGCGATTGTTTAAAATTTTGATTTATAGTATAATAAAAATACTATGGCAGAAAATAAAAAAGAAAATTTTTCAAACAGCGGCATTAAAGCAAATAACGCAAACCGTTTGCCGCCACAGAATATTGAAGCCGAACAATCAATCCTCGGCTCTTTGATGTTGTCCAAAGAAGCGATTATAAAAATCGCCGACTTGGTCAAGCCAAAAGATTTTTATCATCCGGCCCATGAAACTATCTACGAAACAATTATTGATCTTTATGAAAATCGCGAACCGATTGATCTTTTAAGCTTGTCCAATCGGCTCAAAGAAAAAGGCAAACTTGAAGAAATCGGCGGACAAAGCTATCTGACCACTTTGGTAAATTCGGTTCCCACCGCCGCTCATATTGATCATTATGGAAAAATTGTCCAAAAAAAATCCACCCTTCGGCGGCTGATTGACGCGGCTTCGCAAATTGTTAATCTTGGTTATGACGAAGAAAAAGAAGCTGATGTTTTACTTGACCAAGCCGAACAAAAAATTTTTAATGTTTCCCGAAATTATCTCCACCAGGATTTTTCGCCGATCAAACCGATTCTTGAAGAAGCCTTTGACCGAATTGACGAAGTTCATAAAAACAAAGGAAAATTGCGCGGATTGCCAACTGGTTTTTATGAATTAGATAATATTCTGGCTGGTTTGCAAAATTCAAATCTAATTATTTTAGCCGCCCGCCCGTCTTTAGGAAAAACATCTTTGGCAATGGATATTGCCCGGAATGTCGCCACTCGCGAAAAAATTCCGGTTGGAATTTTTTCTTTAGAAATGTCCCAGGAAGAATTGATTGATCGGCTTCTCTGCTCACAGGCGAATATTGATCTTTGGAAACTGCGAACCGGCCGCCTTTCAAGCGAAGGAGAAAATGACGATTTTTCCAGAATCGGACAGGCGATGGGCGCGCTTTCCGAAGCTCCAATTTTCATTGACGACGCGGCTTCATCTTCAATAATGGAAATGCGGACAATGGCGCGGCGCCTGCAAGCCGAGCACGGATTAGGATTAATTATTGTTGATTATATCCAAATGATGAAATCCCAGTCAAGCATTGAAAATCGCGTTCAGGAAATCAGCGAAATTTCCCGTTCTTTAAAATCTTTGGCGCGTGAATTAAAAATTCCGGTTCTAGCGCTTTCCCAGCTTTCTCGAGCTATTGAATCGCGGGATGGACAATTTCCCCGCCTTTCTGATTTAAGAGAAAGCGGATCTATTGAACAGGACGCCGATGTTGTTTTATTTATTTACCGCGAAGACAAAGTTAAAAAAGATGTAGAGCAAAAAAATGTCGCTGACATTGTTATCGCAAAACACCGCAATGGGCCAGTCGGCCAAGTTAAATTATATTTCAACGAAAATTATGCCAGCTTTAGAAATTTAGAGAAAAGAAGAACCGAATAAAATTTTATGTTTCCAAATTGTATTCAAAATTTAATCAATGAATTTTCAAAGTTGCCCGGTATCGGTCCTAAAGCCGCTGAGCGGATAGTTTTTTATTTGCTTGAAAAACCTAAACAAGAAGTTAAAACATTTATTCAGGCGCTGATTGAAGTAAAGACAAAAACAAAAATCTGCAAGCAATGTTTTAATGTTTCGGAAAACGAGCTTTGCCAGATTTGCTCGGATGCAAAAAGAGATAAAACAATAATTTGTGTTATTGAAAACGCATTAGACATCATTCCTTTGGAAAAAACCGGACAATTTAAAGGTCTTTACCATATTTTAGACGGCAAAATTGAGCCAAGCAAAGGAATCACTCCGGAAAAACTGCATATTAAAGAATTAATCGCTCGCGTTAAAAAAGAAAAAATCAAAGAAGTAATTATTGCCACCAATCCAACAACCGAAGGCGAAACAACCGCTTTGTATTTAGTTCGTCTGTTAAAACCTTTGGATATAAAAATAACCCGCATTGGACGGGGTTTGCCTACTGGAGCAAATTTAGAATATGCTGACGAAACAACCTTGAGCAGCGCGCTATTGGGACGGAGAGAATACTAATTTTTTAAATTAATATTTGATTTCCATAATTTCCACCTCCGTATAATATTGTTTATGCCCTTTTTTTAAATTATATCTTTTTTTCGCTTTGTGCTTGACAATTTCAACTTTTTTCGCCCGCGCTTGCTTTAAAACTTGTCCCTTAACTTGCGCGCATTTAACCAGAGGTTTTCCGATCTCTGTTTTTTTATTTTTCTCAACTAATAAAACGCTGTCAAAAATTACCTCATCGCCTTCTTTTGCGTCAAGTTTTTCAACTTTAACTTTATCGCCTTTGGAAATTTTATACTGCTTCCCGCCAGTTTTAATAATTGCTAACATAAATTTTTAATATTAAACTGAATTATTTTTTCCATTTTCTGACACTTTTTTGACTTGTCTTAAAAATTTTTCTAAATATGGTTTGCCGTTTTTTAAAAAATCGCTAATATCTTTCCAGCGAATATCTAAATATTCATGAGCTAAAATATTTCTTAATCTCATCCATTCTGAAAGGCGATCGGAAAATTCTTTTTCAAAGCCAAAGAACATACTCGCTTCCAAAACAATTTTTTTATAGGTTTCTGGAATCGGCTTTTTTTCTGATGCTAAAATAATTTTAGACATATCCAAAGTTGAATTCATTAAATTTTCAATCCACCTTTCCAATTCTCCCCTTATGGAATGTTCTTTTTCATATTCATCAAAACTTATTTTTTTAAACTTTGAAAAATATTTTATTTCGCTTTCTATAAAAACTACAATTTTTTCTAATCTGGCTTTGTCAATCTCATTTAGAGAAGCAGATCTCTGATAAATCTTGTAATAATCGTGAAAAAAATCCCTGAAATATTCCGCTTCTTCGGTTATTCTGATTAAAAAATCCAAAAAGATATTTCTATTTTTTATTGCCAAAGGAATTCCTTCGCGAATGATTCGGCTGGATATTAAAGACGGCGATTCGTTTAATAAAATTAAATCCACTTCTTTTTCTAAAATATCTTCAACATCTTCCCAAATTTTATTTTTGATTTTATCTATATCTTTGCTTTCTTTTAAATAAATTCCAATATCCCAATCAGAACTTTTTCTTTCTATTCCCTGTGCCCGCGAGCCAAACAAAAACGCCATAACAACCGACGGCTGTTCTTTAAAATATTTTTTAAGTAGGGTTAGTTTTTGGTTTTGAGGCATAAAAAAGCGTGATTAAAGATACCCATAAATTTCCTCCCTGATTAATTTACTTCTAATTTTTAACGGCAAATCCTGAAATTTTATTTTTAGCTTAGTGATTTTTTTAATTTCTTTCTGAAGTTTTTTTTGGCATAAATCAAAATTTATTTTACTCGGTGAATTTAAAAGTGGAAAGGATCTGAAAAATTACTTTCCTTTTATTTCTGAAATAATCCAAATTTTATTTTCGCCAGGAATTGGTTTGATTGCAACAACTGTATAACTTTTATTATTATGCATAACTTCGTATTCAGCAGTTCCAGCGCTTGCATAAAATGAAATCTGCTTTATTGTTTTAAAATCATCGTTTACAAATCCATAAGTCAATCCTTCTGTCGTTACCACAAATTTAGAATCTAACCGCCATGGCTGATGTCCTTCATTTACTGATTGTTGAATTTTATTAATTTTTTCATAATCAATTTCAAACTTTCCAGTTTGAATTCCGCTAGTTTTAATGCTAAAATAATTATCAGATTCATCAATAAGTGGAACTGATCCCGCAACATGTCGCAGTTGAACTTTAAAACAATTTTCTCCCGGAGAAATATCTTTTATTTGCCAAGAATATTTTTCTGCAGAACAATTAATAATAGAACCGCCTATTGGCGTAATAATTCCTTTATCGGATAATCTCTTGTCTTGAATATAAATGTCCATTACATCTATTTCAGCATTATCAGGACAATCCCAAGTAATATTATAAGTTTTTCCCACTATTAATTTTTCTCCGCCATTAGGGGAAAGAATTTTAATAGAAGATATTTTATCAACTTTTCCAGAAGGAATTATTTCTTCCTGTTTTTTCACTTCCGGAACAGTTTTTTCTTTTTCAAGCGAATAAACAGGTTGAGTTTCTTTTTCCAATTCAGAACTTTCCCCAAAATATTTCCAGCTTGCAAAGCCAACCGCGCCAATGGCGAAAACGCCGACAATAATGGCGATAATAAAATAGAGATTTCCTTTTTGAAAATTTGTTTGAGTTTCCATAATTTTTTCTTTCTTTTTTCTAAAACTTCCAACTAATTTGTTAAAAAAATTGAGAAATATTAAATTAATTAAATCTTCATTATTTTGACTTCATTTATATTATATCAAACTTTCAAAAAAATAGCAAGAGCTGACCTTGAAACTCAAAACTTGCCTGCCCGCAGTGCTACAACGTTGCAGGCGGACCTGCCCGCAGTTGTTACCCGTCCGCATCGTTGCCAAAGCGCTTCGGGCGGACAGCGTTGCAGGCGGGTAATTCATAACTTAAAATTTGAAGCTTGAATTTCGCTATTAAGATTATTTTGTTCAATTTTATCTATCGCGAAAAGCAATCCTAATTCCACCATAAAAAACATCAGAACTTTGTCATTAAAAAGTGTTACATCAAAAAAACTATAACCCAAAATCCAAATTAAAAAAATGCCAAAGCAAAGAGCGTAAAATTTAAACAAATTATCCGGCGATTTTCTAAAAATCATCCATGATTTTTTTAAAATAAAATATAAAATCGCCAGAAATGCCAAAATTCCAAAAATGCCGGTTTCGGTGGCAATATCAAGATATAAATTATGAGCTGAAGAACCGCGTTTTGCCGCAGAAATATTTTGGTCCAAAGCCAATGGATAATTCCCGATGCCGATGCCTAAAATCGGATGGCGCGCAATAGAATAAATCGTTTGCTGCCAAATTTCAATTCTTCCTTTATTTGAAACTTCGCTTATGTCAGAAATTGAACGGGCGCGCTTGAAAAAAATTAAAGAATCGCCGGAAATTTCCTGCCCTGATTGCCATGACTGGAATTTGTAAAAAACAGGCGGATAAAAAATAGAAATCGCGAATAACAAAAAAAATGATATTAAAGGAACAAAAACGCGGCGGGACAAAAACGGCTCTATTTTTTTAAAAAATAAATAGAATAAAATTACCAAAGGAAAAATAATGCTTAGCCATGCGCCTCTTGAACCTGATAAAATTATTCCCAGAATTGAAAGAATGAAAAAAGTTTTTAAGGGAAAGATGGAGGGGGCATTTATCCTTTTTAGCAAAAAAGAGTTATAGAAAATTAAAATCAAAAACAAAGGCGCGGAAAAAATACAAATCATCGCAAACGAATGGGAATCAGGCATAATTGAAAAAAACCGCAAAGTCGGCGGAGCTGAATCATAATAAGAAAACCAAGTGTTTGAATAACTCATAAGTTCGCCTAAATTTTTTCCGTAAAAAACAGTAGAAACATTTTCCGCCCAGAATTGCCAAAAAGCGTAAAGCGGATATTTTAAAACAGACAAAAGCTGAAAAAAACCGATAATAATTGTTAATCCTCCGGCAATAGCCAGCGCTTTTATTACGCGCAGAAAACTTTTTTTCGTTTTAATAATGTTAACGATTAAAATATAAAATACAAAAATGTTAGCCAAAAAAAGAATTTTTTTAACGCCGACAGCAATATCTTCAGCAATGATTAAAGATAAAATACTGATTAACAAAAAAACAAAAAGAGATAAATAAAATTTTGAAGAGCGAATGCTGATAAAGATTTTTTTGAAATATTTAAACCAATTTATCGGATTGTATCCAACAGTTTTAAAAAACCAAACAAAAAATAAAATTGATAAAAGAATCCGCCATGAAGCCATTGAATCAAAATTTTCTTTGATCGGCAAAGCGATAAAAAGCGGAATAGAAGCAATAAGAAGTATCAAGGAATTTTCCAAAGGATGTAAAAGAATATAAAAAAATAAAAGAGCGGTCAAAAGCAAAGCCGCCTCTCGCGGAATAAATCCCAAAGAAACAAGAGCGACAATAATAAATTCAAAGATAAATATTAATTTTAGAGAAGTAATTTTCATATTTTTAAATACTTTATATAATCCAATGTTCCTCTGGCGCATTTTTTCCAAGAGAATTTTTTAACCTGCTGAAATCCTTTTTCAATTAAATTTTTTCTTAAATTTTCATCAGTCAATCCTTTATAAATTGCTCGGCTTATTTCTTCAGAATCAGTTGGATTTTTTACAAAAATCGCCGCGTCTCCAGCTACTTCAGGAATTGACCCTGCTTTATTCGTAATTACCGGCGTAGCGCTCGCCATTGATTCCAAAATCGGCAAGCCAAAACCTTCATAGTCAGAGAGCCAAATAAACAAAGAAGCGTAATTATAAACCGAAATCAAATCCTCGTCAGGAATATAATCTTTTTTAATAATTGCGTTTCGACAAATGTCACGACGGCGTGGAGTATCCA
>CBDVEN010000026.1:0-6728 GCA_965373025.1 uncultured bacterium
TTTATGGTTTTTTCGTCAAAAGTTAAAGATAAAGAAATGATTATTTTGGACGAATTAAAAATCGAAAAACCGAAAACAAAAGAAATAGTAGAAATAATAAAAAATCCCACCTTTATTTCTTTTTTTAATAAATCTGTAAAGAATAAAGAAGCTATGGCGGACAAAGCAAAAGTTAAAACTAAAAAAAATGAAAGTATTTTAATTGCTCTGTCTAAAAAAGATGTGGATATAACAAGAGCGGCGAAAAATATTCAAAAAGTAAAAACAGTTCAGGCGAAAGATTTGAATGTTTTGGATTTGTTAAATTATAAATATCTGATAATGCCGAAAGAGGGGATTGATGTGATAAAGAAAACTTTTTTAAAAATTAATTTAGAATAAATCTATGAAATTTTTTGATAAATTTAAAAAACCAGCTGAAAAAAAAGAAAAGCCGGTGAAAAAAGAAAAGCCAATCAAGAAAAAGGAAGTTGAGAAAGTTAAAAAAGAAAAACCGATTAAGAAACCGGTTAAGAAACCGGCAAAGCCGGTAAAGAAAGAAAGTTTAAAGCCAGCTCTTCGAAAAAAAACGAAAGAGAAAATTTTAATTGATAAATTTTTGAAAAGCCCCTGGGTTACCGAAAAAGCGACTGATTTAGCCAAGCAGAATAAATATATTTTTAAAGTTGATAAAAAAGCTGATAAAATTAAAGTGAAAAGAGCGATTGAAAAAATGTACGATGTACAAGTGATCGGCGTAAATATAGTTAACATTCATCCAAAGCCGCGCCGATTGGGAGGAACAGTCGGATTAAAACCGGGATTTAAAAAAGCGATTGTCGCGATAGCGGAAGGGGATAAGATAGAAATTATTAAAGCGTAATTTTTTTCTGTCATTCTGAATTTATTTCAGAATCTAATTCCTCTTTTTTTTAAAAGGAGTTAGGAGGATTTTTAAAATAGATCCTGAAACAAGTTCAGGATGACAAAAATTAGAAATTGATTTAATTATGAAAATATACAAGCCAACAACTTCAACTCGCAGAAAAATGTCGGTGGTTGAGTATAAAAAAGTTTTAACGGCGAAAAAGCCGTTTAAGAAATTAACAACCGGCAAAAAATCAAACGCCGGACGGGCAAACGGAAAAGTGAGCGTACGGCATAAGGGAGGCGGACACAAAAGAAAATTAAGAATTGTTGATTTCAAACAAAACCGTTTTGATATTCCGGCGAAAGTTGAAACAATTGAATATGATCCGAATCGTTCGGCTTTTTTAGCTTTGATTTGTTATGAAGACGGCAAGCATTCATATATTTTATCTCCGGATAATTTAAAAGTCGGTGATGAAATAATTGCTTCGCAGAAAAAAGTTTCTTTTAAAATCGGGAACAGAATGCCGCTTAAAAATATTCAGGTAGGAACAATGATTCATAATATTGAAATGATTCCCGGCAAAGGCGGTCAATTGGCAAAAAGCGCCGGCTCTTATATCACTTTGGGAGCCAAGGAAAAAGGATTTGCCCAAATTACTCTTCCTTCAAGCGAGATAAGAATAATTCCGGAAGAATGCTTGGCGACAATCGGACAAGTGAGCAATCTTGAGCATTCAGCGCAGAGAATCGGCAAGGCCGGGAGAAAACGCTGGCTGGGAATTCGGCCGACTGTCCGCGGAACCGCAATGGCGCCAAACGCCCATCCGCATGGCGGAGGAGAAGGCAGGACAACAACCGGTTTGAAATATCCGAAAACGCCTTGGGGCAAATGCGCTTATGGAAAAAAGACAAGAAAGAAAAATAAAAGAAGCAATAAATATATTATTAAACAGCGAAAGAGAAGGTAATAAAATTATAAATTGTAAAAAATATGTCCAGATCATTAAAAAAAGGTCCTTTTGTTGACCTGAAGTTAATTAAAAAAATAAAAGATTTAAAACCGAGCGACAAAACAATTATTAAAACTTGGTCGCGGGCTTGCACAATCACTCCAGAGATGATTGGATTTACTATTGGCGTGCATAACGGAAAAACGCATTTGCCGGTTTTTGTAAGCGAAGATATGGTTGGCCATAAATTGGGGGAATTTTCACCGACAAGAAAATTTGCCAAGCATGGCGGTAAGATTCAGAAGGAGCAAGAGCGCGCCGCTGTTGAAAAACAAAAAGAAGCAACATCCGCGGTGAAGACAGAAGAAAAGAAATAAAAATAGTGTATCATTTGTCATCCTGAACTTGTTTCAGGATCTGTAAAATTTGCCTATAAATTAGTACTAACAGATTCCGAAACAAGTTCGGAATGACAGCGATTAATGAAATAAAAAAAAGAGGACTTTTTTACTCTTTAAATTGTGAGCTGTCCTCGTAAGTTTGATTGTTTTTATTCCTTGTATATAAGTTCACGCCAAGCTTTAGAAATTTCGTCGTCATCTTGTTCTAATCCCAAAAATAAACAATTCTCGCAAATTTCTGTACCTTCTCTTACTGTTGGAGACCTTTGACATTCTTCGCACCAATCAATTGAAGACGCCAAAACTATATTTTTACTTTGACACTTTGGGCAAATATCATTTAAAAAATCATTGCCTCTGTGTCCGCAATTCAAACAATACTTTACATCTTCCGGAAATTCTATTTTCATTTTTTATCCCTCCTTTTGTTTTATTTTCTCAAGAATAACTTTTTCTGTCATTCCTGCGAAGGCAGGAATCTACTATAAAAGTGGATTCCCGTTTTCACGGGAATGACAAAAGAAAATAGGAATAATAAAAAACACTAATTTTGAAGGAAAAAACTTGCCAAAGAGCTGTTTTTGTTTTATTATTATATTATACTCCTTTTAGCGAATTTGTCAAGAGTAAAACCATTATGCAAGCAAAAGCTCATCTTAGACATTTAAGAATGTCGCCTCGGAAGGTCAGATTGGTTACTGATTTAATTAGAGGCGTAGAATCAAAAAAGGCCCAGGAACAGCTTAAATTTATTCCAAAGAAAGCTTCTGAGCCGGTTTTGAAATTGCTGAATTCGGTGATTGCCAACGCAAAAAATAATTTTAAATTGGAAGAAAATAATTTATTTATTTCCGAAATATTTGTGAATGAAGGGCAGACCTTGAAACGTTGGCGGGCCCGAGCAATGGGACGATCGGCTCCGATTATGAAAAGAACAAGCCATATAACAATTGTTTTGGACGAAATCAAAGCAAGTTCTGTTTCCAAAAAGAAAAAAAAGAAAGAAGCCAAGCCGAAAATTGTTAAAAAAACAGAGAAAACTAAAGTAGAGAAAAAAATAATTCCGTCAAAGAAAGAAGAAAAGCCGGAAGACGAGAAATGGGAAAAGAAGAGAGAAAAATTCAGCAAACAGCAAGTCGCGCGCAAATTCAGCCGCGCGGGAGAAAAAATGTTTAGAAGAAAATCAATATAATTTTTCACTTTTCATTTTAAATTTTAAGTTTAAGACATGAGCCATAAAGTTGATCCAATATCAAATCGTTTGGGAATTATTAAAGATTGGAATTCCAGATGGTTTAACAAAAAAAAGCGCGCTGATTATCTGCGCGAGGATTCTTTGATTAGGGATTTTATCAAGAAAAAACTTGCCAAGGCAGCCATAGAAAGAATAGTTATTGAAAGATCAGCGAATTTAATTAATATCATTGTTTATTCAGCCCGACCTGGAATTATTATTGGCCGTGGCGGAACTGGAGTGGAAGAATTAAAAAAAGAAATTAAGAAAAAAATTCAGGAGAAATCTGAAGTGCGGCTTGATATCCAGGAAATAAGAAAATCAGAAGTAAGTGCTGTTTTAGTTGGCCAGAATATTGCCGAACAATTAGAAAAACGTATGCCCTTTCGTCGAGTTCTTAAAAAAAGCATTGATCAGGTAAGCCAGAATAAAAACGTAAAAGGGGTTAAAATCGCTGTTAAAGGACGGTTAGATGGAACAGAAATGGCGCGGAGGGAATGGCTTAAAGACGGGCGAATTCCTCTTCAAACTTTGCGCGCCGATATTGATTTTGCCAAAGTAAACGCTTATACCACTTACGGAGTGGTTGGGGTTAAAGTTTGGATATATAAGGAAATTGAAAATTCAAAATGAAAAGTGAAATCAGTTTTTAATTTGAAATATGTTAACTCCCCGTAAAGTAAAACATCGAAAACATCAAAAAGGAAAATTCAGGCCTCAAGCAAAAAGAGGAACCTATCTTAGCTATGGCTCATTTGGATTAAAAGCGGAAGCCAATGCTTGGATTTCCGCGCGCCAGATTGAAGCGGCTCGCCGGGCAATGACGAGATTTGTCAAGCGAGGCGGAAAAATTTGGATTAGAATTTTTCCGGACAAACCGATAACTCAAAAAGGCGCTGAAGTGGGAATGGGAAAAGGAAAGGGGAGCGTTGATCATTTTGTTTCTGTAGTTGAAAAAGGACGGATTATTTTTGAAATAGACGGGATACCAGAAGAAACAGCCAAAGAAGCAATGAGATTGGCCGGCAGAAAACTGCCGATTAAAACAAAATTTGTGATGAAATAAGATAAAATTTCCTCCTTTGCGATTTTTTTTGAAATTTGATATAATAAAATAAATATTTTTAAAGATATTTTAAAGATATTTTAATAATATTTATTATTTTTTAAATTTAAAATTATGGAAATTAAACCAGATATTGAAACATTTGCCCGGATTAAAGTTGTTGGAGTCGGCGGAAGCGGCTGTAACGGCATTAGCCGAATGGTTGCGTCAAAACTTAGAGGCGTTGATTTTATCGCGGTTAATACTGACGCGCAAGATCTTCATCATGCCATTGCTCCGGAAAAAATTCACATCGGTAAAAATTTAACACGAGGATTAGGAGCTGGAATGGATCCGGAAAAAGGCCGTCAAGCGGCTGAAGAAAGTCGGGAAGAAATTCGCCAGGCGTTAAAAGGAACTGATATGGTTTTTATTACTTGCGGTTTGGGCGGAGGAACCGGAACCGGCGCTGCGCCGGTAATTGCTGAAGAAGCCAAGGAAGTCGGCGCTTTGACTGTTGCTGTGGTTACCAAGCCGTTCAGTTTTGAAGGCGCGCGCAGAATGTCAATTGCTGAGGAAGGATTAGAAGAATTAATTAATCGGGTGGATACTTTAATCACTATTCCCAATGATAAAATTCTCCAGATTATTGATAAGAAAACAACGCTCCTTGACGCTTTTAAAATTGTTGATGATGTTTTGCGGCAGGGAGTTCAGGGAATTTCTGATTTAATTGTGGTTCCGGGAGTGATTAATGTTGATTTTGCCGATGTCAAAACAGTTATGCAAGATGCCGGATCCGCTTTAATGGGAATTGGGCGGGCAACCGGGGAAAACAGAGCTCATGAAGCGGCGCGATTGGCAGTTAACAGCCCTTTACTGGAACTTTCAGTTTCTGGCGCAAAAGGCGTTTTGTTTAATATTTCCGGCGGTGAAGATTTGGGAATGGCTGAAGTTAACGAAGCGGCAAATATTATTACCGAGTCAATTGATACTGACGCAAAAGTCATTTTTGGCGCGGTTGTTGACGATAAATTAAAAAAAGGCGAAATGAAAATTACCGTCATCGCCACTGGTTTTGGTGACGCGCCTTTGAAAAAATTTGAAAAAAGCAAAGATAAAAAAATAAACCAATTGTTCAAACCGTCTGGATTAAATCTTCAGTCAAAAGAGATTTCCAAGGAAGTTTCCAAAGAAAAGAAAAGCGATAATGTTTTTAAAAAAGTAAGTTCTGTCTCTCAAGACGATGAATTTGACATCCCGACTTTTATTCGCAAAAAACTAAAAAGTTCGTGAAGATGAATATGAAAAAAGAGAGATTTAAATTAGTTCCGGCTTCGTATTTGGTTTTGATAAAAGATAATAAAATTTTGCTTTCAAGAAGATTTAATACCGGATATGAAGACGGAAATTATAGTTTTGTTGCCGGTCATTTAGATGGAAATGAAACTTTTATTCAGGCAATAATCAGAGAAACAAAAGAAGAGGCAGATATTAATATAAAACCAGAAGATTTAAAAGTTGTCCATATGATGCACAGGAAAGTTCCGGGCGAAGAAAGGATTGATTGTTTTATTATAGCAAAAGACTGGAAAGGCGAGCCAAAAATTATGGAGCCGCATAAATGCGATGACTTAAGATGGTTTAAGCTTGATAATCTTCCGGAAAATACTGTCCTATATATTAAACAGGCGATTGATTATATTTCAAAAAATATATTTTACAGTGAATTTGGATGGTGAAAAATAATATTCAGAATAAAAATGATTAAAAAAAAGCCGTCTTGCGAGGACGGTTTAAAAAAAATGTTATTGAGTAAAGATATTTTCAAAAAAGAAATTGCGATGTGCCAAAAAAATTGCAAGAAAAATAAAGGGCATTGCAATTGGGGAAAATGCGAAAATTGCGGAGTGATTTTTCTTTTGGAAAAATTATACAATGGAAAATTAATTGAAGATAAAAATGAAATCAAAAAATTCAGGAAGAAAATTTTAAATACGCCTGGATAGCTCAGTGGTAGAGCAACTCCATGGTAAGGAGTAGGTCGTCGGTTCAAGTCCGACTCCAGGCTCAGGCATTGGCGGGCAGGCATGGTAAGGAGTAGGTCGCTTGCCCCGCCCTAATTCCAAAGTACAACTTTTATTTAAAAACAATCAAAAGGCGAAGCCGCCTTACGGCTCTGTTATTCTATCATAACAAACCTTGTGAAAGAATTAGGGGCGGGGTAAAGTTCAAGTCCGACCATC
>CBDVEN010000027.1:0-6718 GCA_965373025.1 uncultured bacterium
GGGCAGAATTTTGAAGTGATTGTTGATTACGCGCACTCGCCGGATTCTTTGGAAACTTTTTACAAAACAGTTGTCCCTTATGCCAAAGGAAAAATTATCGCAGTTCTGGGCGCTTGCGGAGACAGGGATAAAACTTATCGTCCAACGATGGGAAGATTAGCGGCAAAATACGCGGATTATGTGATTATTACTAATGAAGATCCATATTCCGAAAAACCAGAAGATATTATTGAGCAAGTAAGCGAAGGCGTAGAAGAAGTTATAAAGTTGAAAGTTGAAAGTAAAGTTCAAAAATATTTTAAGATTTTAGATAGAAAAGAAGCGATTAAAAAAGCGATTGATTTAGCCGAAGAAAATGATTCAGTTTTAATTACAGGCAAGGGCGCGGAGCAGTGGATTGTCTACGGCGCCTCCGGCGAAAAAAAAGTTCCCTGGGACGATCGGGAAGTGGTGAGGGAAATGATAAGGGAAAAAGTTAAAAGTTCATAAAGTTGAAAGTTAATTTCTCCCCCTTTGTAAAGGGGGGTTAAGGGGGATTTTTAAAAACAGATAAAAAAAAGAGCAAGCGGTTAGAAGTTTGCGCTTGCTGTGTTTGGTTTTTTTTAGGAGGATTGTTGATTAGAGGGTTGTTGATTATAAGTAACGGTTGTTGGCGAGAAGAAAAGTTTTTCGCAGGCATCAGCTAATCTGGGATTTTTTTCAAGAGCGTCTTTTATCATTTGCAAGTTAATGTTTTCTTTGTTATCTTCTAAAAGTATCTCTGTTAGAAAAAAATTATTGCTGATAATCGAATTACTTATTTCTGCTTCAACTTCAAACTTTTCGCCGTTTCCGTTCTGATTCAAACGAAACGAAAGTTTTGTTCCGTTACAAGATATTGTTGTTATTAGTCCTTTTGTTTCTTTTTCTATTTCTATTCCTGCTATTATGGATTCAATTATAGCAGACATTTGAGTTCTTTTTGCGATTTTTTCTTTTTCACTTTCTCCATTTTCATTTCCATTATGTTCCTTTGCAATAATTATTGCAGTTCCTCCATTTTCTTTTACTGTTTTTTCTATTTCTTTAATATTTCCAATTTCATTTGTCGTTTTTTCCATCTCCTTTTTTTAAAAAGTGCTGTTTTATTTTTTTTGGCGAAAGTTATCCACCATTAAGTAAATTATAACATAGTTTTAAAAAAAAGTAATCCACCTTTTGTAAAAGTAGAAATTTTTTAATGAAGCGTCTTTTCTGCGGCCGTAGAAAATACGCGATGATTATATTTTTAAGAATATCTTGTGTTTGAATATTTTATATTTTATGTAATAGATATTTGACGGCCGTCCAATATTTATTACATGTTAATTAAATTATAAAAGTGTAATACATATACCACGATCGTGGTATAAGTGTTACACTTAAAATAAATAAATAAAATTCAATAAAAAAAAGAGACAGGATATTTTTTTAAGGAAATTGTTTCCTCCTGTCAATGTTTTATTTTGATCGTGGCGAATGGTTTCCAATTCGTGAAGGATTGCTAAATTCTGACATATAGAGTTGAGTAAGTGCGAGTATTGTGAGTACTAATCCCATTCCTATTCCTGCCATTAGTGTTGGGTCTATTTTTACCACCTCCTATTTTTTTATTTTAGACAACTTTTATTTTGTCATCTTATCCACAGTTTAACATTGTTTAAGATTATAGCAAGTGGAAAACTTTTTCTTAATTAAACTATTAAAATGAAGAGTAAAAAATGGATTTCCAATCAGGCCTGCTTGTCCGGCAAGCAAGCCGGGGATGACAAGCGGTTAAATAAAAAAATAAAAGCCCTGATACTTTTTTCAGGCGGATTGGATTCAATACTGGCTGTAGAGATTTTAAAAAGGCAGAAGATTTGTTGCGAGGGATTATTTTTTGATAGCCCTTTTTGGGATTTGGAAAAGCCAAAAGCAATGGCGAAAAATATTTCTTTAAAACTGAACATTATAAAATTAGGCGATGATTATTTAAAAATTATCAAAAAGCCGAAATTCGGCAGAGGCAAGCATATAAATCCTTGCTTGGATTGCCGGATTTTTATGTTGAAATTAGCAAAGAACTTTATGAAATTAAAAAAATTTGATATAATAGCTACGGGAGAAGTTTTGGGGCAGCGGCCAATGACTCAAAATAGAAAGTCATTTAATTTTATTGAAAAAAATTCAGGGCTTTCTGACAAAATTCTTCGGCCGCTTTCTGTAAAGATTTTGCCAGAGACAATATATGAAAAGAGGGGATTGGTGAATAGGGAAAAACTTTTTGATTTTCAGGGAAGGACAAGAAAACCGCAGATGGCTTTGGCGGAAAAATGGAAAATTAAAAATTACCCGACGCCTTCCGGAGGATGCCTTCTGACCGAGGAAAAATTTTCCAAACGGCTCAAAGAATTATTTGAAAAATATCCGCGTTGTAAAATTGAAGATACGAAATTATTAAAATTCGGCAGGCATTTCTGGGAAGGAAAAACTAAAATTGTTGTTGGGAGAAACGATGAAGAAAATAAAAAATTAAAAAAACTCGCTCGCGAAAACGATATTTTATTGGAACTTAAAAAAAATCCCGGACCGATAACTTTAATTCGCGGAAAGGCGGACAAAAAAATTCTGCAAAAAGCAAAAAATTTAATAATTCGTTACGCGAATAAAGCGAATGAAAATAGTGAGGTAAAAATTAAAATGTAGATTTTTTTAGTTGTCATCCTGAACTTGTTTCAGGATCTATAATTTTTTTAATGCTATGATAACAGATTCTGAAACAAGTTCAGAATGACAAAAGTATGTTTTTTGTCAAACGCGTAAGTCCTATATCAATTATAATTTTTAAAAAATAAAACTATGCAAATTACAATCAAAGCGACAAATTTAGAATTAACTCCTGAAATTAAAGATTATCTTAATGAAAAAATCGGCGGTTTGGAAAAATTCAAACAAGGGCTTAACGGCTCGGTGATTGCCCGGGCAGAAGTGGGAACGACAACCGCCCATCATCAACAGGGAAGAATTTTTCGCGCTGAAGTAAATTTGAATGTTCCAAAAGGAAATCAAAAAGTTCTTCGAGCAGTGGCGGAAAGGGAAAATTTATTTGAAGCGATTGATGAAGTGAAAGACAAGCTTCAAAGGGAATTGAAAAAATATAGAGGCGGTATGATTGCCCGCCAGCGGCGCGGCGCCCGGCTTTTCAAACGGCTTGCCCGACTTTCACATTTGAGTTGGTTTAAGGGGGAGAGATAAAAAAAATAAAAAATTATGTCAAAATAAAATTGCATTTTATAGATTTATAATTCACCCCTTGTAATAAAGGGGGTTTTGTTTTATAATGATTAGGATAGAAATAATTTTAATATTATGTCTTTTTTATCTAAAATTATCGGTGATCCGAATCAAAAGGTTTTAGACCAGATTCAGCCGATTGCTGAAAAAGTAAATAGCTTTGAGCCGGAGATTGAAAAACTTTCTGACGAACAATTGAAAAATAAAACAGAAGAATTCAAAAAACGGCTTATGAAAAAAGAAACTCTGGATGATTTATTGCCAGAGGCGTTTGCTGTTGTCCGCGAAGCGGCGAAAAGAACTTTGGGACAGCGGCATTTTGACGTCCAGATTCTTGGCGGAATTGTTCTTCATCAGGGAAAAATTTCCGAGATGAAAACCGGAGAAGGAAAAACTTTGGTTGCCACTCTGCCGATTTATCTTAACGCGCTTGGAGGCAAAGGCACGCATCTGATAACCGTTAATGATTATTTGTCAAAAAGAGATGTTAATTGGATGGGAGCTGTTTATCATTTTCTCGGTTTGAGCGTTGGCTGTATTCAGCATGAAAAAGCGTTTATTTTTAGTCCGCGCGTTGAATCAGATGATGATGAAGCGACAATTGAAGAAGAAAATCTAAAAGAAGTTCCTAGAAAAGAAGCTTACGAGTGCGATATTCTTTACGGAACGAACAATGAATTCGGTTTTGATTATCTTCGCGATAATATGGCGCAGAGTTTGGAAAATATGGTCCAGTGGCCGCTGAATTTTGCCATCGTTGACGAAGTTGACAGCATTTTAATTGACGAAGCGCGGACTCCGCTGATTATTTCCGCGCCTGATATGGAGTCGGCAAATCTTTACAAAACTTTTGCCGGAATTATTCCTCATCTCAAAGAAAACGATGATTATAATATTGACGAGAAAATGAAAGCGGCGACTTTGACTGACGAGGGAATTAATAAAGTTGAAAAACTTCTCGGCTTGAAAGATATTTATCAGGAAAAAAGCATTACTTATGTCCATCACTTGGAGCAGGCGTTGCGGGCGCAGGTTCTTTTTCAACGGGACCGCGACTATGTTGTTAAAAATAATGAAGTGATTATTGTTGACAGTTTTACCGGACGGCTGATGCCCGGGCGAAGATTCAGCGAAGGACTGCACCAGGCGCTTGAAGCAAAAGAAAATGTTGAAGTTCAGAGAGAATCCCGCACTTTGGCGACGATTACTTTCCAGAATTATTTCCGCCTTTATAAAAAATTAGCCGGAATGACCGGAACCGCGGCGACTAACGCCGAGGAATTTGCCAAGGTTTATAAATTGGAAGTGGTTATTATTCCGACAAACAAACCGATGATCCGCCAGGATTTTACTGACAGAATTTACAAAACCGAGCAGGGAAAATTCAAAGCGGTTGTTGAAGAAATAAAGGAGCGGCATCAGAAAGGGCAGCCGGTTTTAGTCGGCACAATCGCTATTGAAAAATCAGAATTTCTTAGCGCGGTTTTTAAGCGCGAAGGAATAAGGCACGAAGTTTTAAACGCAAAGCACCACGAACAAGAAGCGCAGATTATCAGCAAAGCCGGACAAGAAAATGCGATTACCATTGCGACAAATATGGCCGGACGGGGGACTGATATTAAGCTTGGAGAAGGCGTGGCGGAAAAAGGAGGACTGCATATTATCGGAACCGAGAGGCACGAGGCGCGGCGGATTGACAATCAGTTAAGGGGAAGAACCGGACGCCAGGGAGATTCGGGCTCAACGCAATTTTTTATTTCAATGGAAGACGAGGTGATGCGCGTTTTTGGTTCGGACAAAATGAAATCTTTGATGGACCGATTAAAAATTCCCGAAGACCAACCGATTGAAAATAAATTTATTTCAAAGTCAATTGAAGGTGCTCAGGGAAAAATTGAGGGTTATAATTTTGACGCGCGAAAACATGTTTTGGAATACGATGATGTGATGAATAAGCATCGCGAAGTTATTTACAAAAGGCGAAAAGAAATTTTAGAAATTTCTTCCGACAAGGATAAATTAGAAGATTTAAAAGAAAAAGTTTTGGAGATGATTAAAGATGAAATTGCCAAAACAGTTGATTTTCATACTGATTCCAACGGGCAAAGGTCCGGTTGGAATATTCAGGAAATTTCCGAAGTGATGCGGACTATTTTTCCTGCGCCTGAAGATGTCTTGCAAAAATTAAATGAATTTAAAAATTCTTCCGCAAGTGACGAACAAGCGCGGAAAAAAATAATTGAATATCTGCAAAAAATGGCTTTAAAAATATATGAAATTAAAGAAGAAGCAATGGAAAGTGAAGCAATGAGAGCGATTGAAAAAGCGATTTGCTTGAGGACGATTGATATGCTTTGGATGGAGCATTTGGAAATGATGGAGAATGTTCGGCAGGGAGTCGGCTTGCGCGGCTACGGGCAGCGGGATCCTTTGGTTGAATATAAAAAAGAGGCCTATCAAATGTTTAATCGGCTTCTTGATGAAATTCAGACGAAAATTGTTACCACGATTTATAAAGTTGATATTGTCAGGCGGGAACCTGCGTCTTTGGAAAATCAGCAGATGAGATTTTCCGGCGGAGATGAAACAGCCGGCAGTATGCGGCGCCAACCGACAGCAATTGAAAATGAAAAACGAGGATACGGATCCTCGCCTTCAGGATTTTCTAATTCTCAATCTGCTTCCCAGCCGGTTAGTAAAAAACCAAAAGTGGGAAGAAACGATCCCTGCCCGTGCGGAAGCGGGAAAAAATATAAGAAATGCTGCGGAAGATGAATGAAATGATTTATGATTTACGAATTCTGAAATATTTTTCTTTTGTCATTCCGAACTTGTTTCGGAATCTATTAATGCTGATTTATAGAAAGTTTTTTAGATCCTGAAACAAGTTCAGGATGACAATTCAAAATAAAAAAAAGACCTGATTGAAATGCAATAAGGTCTGTGAATTTTTTTTATTGTTCTTATTCTTTTATTTTATTTCGAATAAGTGCCAGATATTATTTCCATTAGACATTTGAAAAGTTCCAATGTAAATAAGGTTTCTCTCGTTAATTGAATCTCCAGTTCCAGCTAAATGGAAATTTCGACTTTCTATTGGATTTTCAGGATTTACCAATGCCCAGATTTGTGGTCTGCTATCTTGTACTTGTACTGTTAAGATTTCTGCTCCTCGCGGTAGATCCAAAAAGAAATAATCATTTGTTGGCACAGGGTATTTGAAAACTTTGTTCATTCTTTTTCACCTCCTAATTTTTTACTGAAAATATTCAGAAAAAATGAAAAGTTTCCTCTTTCCATCTTTCATTGTAATATAGCATAGTTTTAAATTTATGTCAACCCCGTTTCCAAAATTTATAAATCTGCTTAAAAATTGTCATCCTGAACTTGTTTCAGGATCTGTTCCAAAAATCCCCTTAACCCT
>CBDVEN010000028.1:0-6684 GCA_965373025.1 uncultured bacterium
ATTCATTATGAAAAAGCAAATTAAAAATATAAAACTTAATGATAAAAATATTAATTATATTTTAAAAACAAGCAGAAAAGCCAGGCAAGCGCGGCTGGCGGTTTATTGCGACGGGAGTTTAGTAGCGACAAAGCCATGGTGGATGAGCGAGAAAACTGTTGAAAAATTTATTATCAAAAAAACAAACTGGATTTTGTCAAAGACAGAACATTTTAAACAATTTAAAAAAAATAATTTCTTAGAGCATAATTCAAAAGATGACAAAGAAAAATATTTGAAACATAAAAATGAAGCTTTGGAATTTGTAAAGGAGCGGGTTGATTATTACAGCAGAATTTGCAGAGTAAAATTTAACAGAATAACTGTCAAGAATCAAAAAACAAAATGGGGGAGCTGTTCAAAAAAAAGAAATCTGAATTTTAATTATAAAATTTTATTGCTTCCTAAACATATTGCTGATTATATTGTTGTGCACGAGCTGTGCCATTTAAAAGAATTTAATCATTCAAAAAGATTTTGGAGTTTAGTCGCTGAAATAATTCCTGATTATTTGGAAATCAGAAAAGAAATTAGAAAAAAGGGTTTGGATTATTATTAAATGGTTGTGGATAAAAAACTTGACATTTTTTGCGTTTAGGTGTATAATGAATAAAAGGGTGAAAAGCCTTTTTTTTATTTTAAATAAACAGACAAAAAATACGGGTGACCTTAATTAAGGTCGCTTTATGTTTTACAAAAACATCCGCTTTCAGCGGATCCGCCGCAGGCGGAAAAACAAAAACAAAAATCAAATTATCTTCCAAAATAAATTTGGAATAAGTTTTTGGGTAGCCGTTTTAACTTTGGCTATTTTTTTAAACATTCAAAACATTCCCGCCTGCAATGCCGCGGCTTCTGGAATAACTTCAGAAAAACTTGTTGAGTTGACTAATCAATCAAGAATAGAGCAGGGGATAGAAAAATTAACAGTTAACCAAAATTTAATTTCAGCGGCAAACAGCAAAGCGCGCGATATGTTTGAACATAATTATTTTGCCCATACCTCGCCGCAAGAATTTACTCCATGGCATTGGATCCGCCAAGCCGGATATTCTTATCAATATGCCGGAGAAAATTTGGCAATGGATTTTGTCACTTCTGAAGCAGTTCACAAAGCGCTAATTGCCAGCGCCACTCACCGAAAAAATATTTTGAATGCTAATTACAAAGAAATCGGCATTGCTGTTTTGTCCGGAAATTTTGAAGACCGCCAGACCATTATTATTGTCCAGATGTTCGGCGCGGCTATTCAAACTATTGAAAAACAAAAATCAAATATAGATTCCAATCCGCCTGTTATAAAAAAACCAACAGTGGCTTCCGCGTCAACTAATATTAATAAATTTCCTGCGGCAGCAGAAAAAATAAATAAACCGGCGGTTCCAAATAATAATTTAGTCGGGTTAAATAAAAAAGAATTAACACCGCCTTTTAATAATGACGCAAATTTAAATTCTTATCAAAATAAACGAGCGCTTATTTTGCCGATTGAACCAGATAAGAGTAAGCCGGATAAAAAAGAATTGATATTTGAAAAAAAAGAAAATAATTTTATTCCTCCTTTTAATAAAAACGGACAGCTTTTGCTTTCACAGAATTTCAAATCTTCCCACTTTTACAAAGGGGCCTGCCTGTCCGGTAGGCAGGGAGTTAGAGGGATTTTAGAAATTAATTCTAACGGAAGGATTAAAAATACTTCCAATGATAGCGAAGAAGATTTTGTTGGGCAACATAGTTTTGTCATCCTGAACTTGTTTCAGGATCTATTTCAAGATTTTAATTGTCAGATTAGCAGATTCCGAAACAAGTTCGGAATGACAATGGGTAAGTTTAGAATGACAGATAGGTTTTTCTTTGAAATTTCCGAATATCTTTCTTGCTTTGTTTCCGGCGGAAAAATTAACGCTTATGTGAAATAATTTTGCTATTGCTTGAAAATATAAATTTTGGTAAAATATAGATAGAGTAGGGGATAGTGGAAATTTTAAGAGCTGATTTTCAAATTTCAATAAATTTATGTTTCAACACAAAAACAAAAAACTGATTCGCCTTATCAGTCCAATTTTAATTGTTATCTTTTTGATTACGCCGCTTTTTGTTGCGGAAAAAAGTTTAGCTGATTTAACTGACGAAAATACTGAAACGGAAGAAGAAATTTTTTCTTCCCGCCAAACTGTCGGTGAAATAGAAAATCAAATAGCGAATAATCAAAAAGAATGGAAAGATCTTCAGGAGCAAAGAAATTATTACTTGAGCATTCTTAAAGAAAAGCAGGAAGAAAGAATGAGTTTAGAAAACCAAATTTCTATTCTTGACGCGCAAATTTCCAAAGCTGAGCTTGATATCAAAACAACTCAAAGCGAGATTGAAAAAACAATTTTAGAAATTCAGAAAATTACTTTGGAAATTCAAAAAAAGGAAGAAGAAATTGTTCATCAAAAAGAAGTAATCGGGGAGTTAATCAGAAAAATTTATGAATATGACGAAAAAACTCTTTTGGAAACTCTTTTGGAAAATGACACGCTTTCGGAATTTTTAGACCAAAAACAATACATTGAATCTTTTCAAGAAGAAATTAGAAATACATTGGAAAAAATTAAAGCTTTAAAAGAGCAATTGGAATTCAAGAGGGAAGAAATGAAAGCGAAGAAAAATGAATTAGAAAAACTTAAAGAAGAATTAGAA
Organism: uncultured bacterium; assembly: GCA_965373025.1. Lineage (GTDB taxonomy): Bacteria > Patescibacteriota > Minisyncoccia > JAHIHE01 > DAOWLE01 > DAOWLE01. The sequence continues at coordinate 2,725 of CBDVEN010000028.1, forward strand.
AAACAAAAAGCAAATCTTGAAAATGAAAAAAAATCCAAAGAGGTTTTGCTTGAGCAGACAAAAGGGCAAGAGCGGACTTACCAAAATTTGCTTGCTCGTATTAAAGAACAGAAAAATTCAATTCTGGGCGACATTGATCGCTTGATGAAAGACAAACAGAAGGAATTGGCGCGAATTAAGGCGCTTCAGACAAAACCGAAAACAGGGCTTGCTTCTGACGGCTGGTATTTTGCCCAGACAAATCCGCTTTGGGCAAATGATACAATCGGATTTTCAAATAGCTTAATGAGAAATTACGGCTGCGCGATTGCCTGCGTGGCAATGGTTTTTAAACATTACGGCATTGATATTGATCCGGGATATTTAGCGCGCCAGCCGATTTTCTATTATGATTTGATTGTCTGGCCGAAGCAGTGGAGATTTTTAGATTTAGTCACCAATACTTACCATAACGGAGTTGACTGGAAAAAAATTGACAAAGAAATCGCTTCTGGCCATCCGGTAATTGTTTTTGTGAGCGCTGACGGCAGGAACGGCGGGCATTATGTTGTTATTCACAGCAAAGACGCAACCGGAAAATATGTTGTCCACGATCCGATTTGGGGACCGAATATTTATTTGAATTCAACAAAACAGAACATTGGAATTTTATACGGAACAACAACAACTATTGACCAGGCGATTATTTATCATTAATTATGAATTTTTATAACCCAGAAAAAAGAGCGGAGGTTATCAGGCCGAAGATGATGAAAAGCGGGAAATATTTAATTGCTCAGATTGGAGGCAGCGCTCAAGAAACAAATTGCCCGCACAAAATTCTTGATACTTATTTCAGATACAAAGATTATATGGATAACAAAGAATGGTTTTCCATTTCGTTGAAAGAAATTTGGTCGCCAAAATTTATCGGTTTGTTTGATGATTCCCAGCTGAATCCTACAATTAAAAAATTAGAATATCAAAATCCAGCTTATTCTGCCGGATTTAATTTAAAAAAAGATCCGAGAAATTACAGCAAAGTTTTCACCATTCAATTGGCCGGCTGCGATTTTGACTGCAATTATTGCTATGTGCCAAAGCAAATAAATGTTGCTAATCCTGCTTTAGGAAAATTCTTTTCAGTAAAAGAAATAATTGATTATTTTTTATCAGCCAAAGAAAAATCAAAAGAGCCGATGAATGTTGTCAGGATAAGCGGAGGAAATCCAACGATTGTTCCGGAAATAATTATTGATATTTATCAGGAAATCAAAAATCAAAATTTGGATGTTTATCTGTGGATTGATTCAAATCTTTCAGTAGCAAAATATTTAGAAAATTTGAAAAATGATTTGAAAAATATTTTTAACCAAAAAGATGTCGGCGTGGTCGGCTGCTTCAAAGGAACTTGCGCAAAAGATTTTTCAATTATTACCGGCGCTGAACCGAAATTTTATAAAAATCAATTTGAAACAGCAGAATGGTTTTTAGAGCAGGGGACTGATTTTTATGTTTATCTGCCGGTTTTGGTTTATGGAAATAATGTTGAAGAAAAATTAAAAAATTTTATTAAACGATTGAGAAATTTAAATAAAAACTTGCCTTTGAGAGTGGAAGTTTTGGAAATTATAGATTACCCCGGCGCAAAATTAAATTTTAAAAGAGCGGAAAAAATGGGACGGCCGTTGCCGAATATAGAACAAAAAATCATTTTTGATCTATGGCACAATAAACTTCTGCCAGAATTTTATTCTGAAAATGATTTAGAAAAATACTGCTGTGAAATTCCTTTGCTTTAAAATATTGTGCGACACTATACTTTATAAAACTATTTATGGAAATTATAAAAGAATAAACAATTTTTTAAGGAAAATATTTAATATTCAAGAGAAAATATTTTAAGTACAGAAATGGAAAAGAAAGAATATGGGAGTATGTGAAAAGAAACGGCGTTAGTTCAACTTTTGTGGTTATTTTTGCTCTTACAAAAAATAAAGAAGTAATTCTTGAGAAAAATTACCGAGTGCCGTTTGAAAAATGGTTTATAGAACTGCCAATGGGTCTTTGCGATCAAAAAGGAGAAAAAGAAATAGAAGCGGCAAGAAGAGAACTTTTAGAAGAAACCGGTTATGAAGCCAAGAAATTAATTCCAATTTTAAGAGGAAAAGTCAGTAGCGGGATCACCGAAATAGCAAGTTTTTATTTTGCTGAAAATGTAGAATTAGTTGCGAAACCTTCAACTGATCCAGCTGAAGAAATTGAAGTAATAAAAATTCCATTAAATAAATTAGTTGATTTTGTTTTAAATCCGCCGAAAGATACAAAAATAGATGTTTTAATTTTAAGCATTCTGCCTATTTTAGAAAAGAAAAAATTAATATAAAAACAGTATGATATTATGTAATATCATACTGTTTTATTTTTAAACTACTTTGTGTCGCATAAGATACAATGTGCGACGATGTGTTTGAAAAAATAAAGGAGAAATATTAAATTCCCCTTAATCCCCTTTTTAAAAAAAGGGGGAAAATTATTTTCTAATTTCGGCTTTGAAGTTTTTTTCTAAAACGTTAATAATTTTTTCCTGAATTTCATTTATTTCTTTATCCTCCAAGGTTTTATCAACGGATTGGTAAATAATATGAAACGCCAAGCTTTTTTTGCCTTTTGGCACTCCCCTGCCCTCATAAATATCAAAAAGTTCAACTTCTTTGATAAAATTTTCGCCGTTTTTATAAATTAATTTTTGGATGTTATCCCATAATATTCTTTTATCAAGAACAATTGCCAAGTCCAATTTTATCGGCGGAAATTTGATAATCGGCTGATAAGTTTTATTTACTGTTGTGTATTTAATTAATTTTGAAAAATCAAAATCAAACATTGCTATTTTTAAATTAATATCAAATTTTTTTAAAATTTCAGGATTAATTTCGCCGATTATTCCAACTGATTCCTTTTTTATAAACATTTCCGCTGTTTTTTCTGGACTCCAGATATTGGAATTGGACAAGACCCGGTCTTGGTTATCTTGCCAAGACCCGGTCTTGGTTTTATATTCAATAATTCTAGCGTCAATCCCGATTTTTTTAAAGAGCAATTCAATAATTCCTTTTGTTTGATAAAATAATTTTTCACTTTCTTTTTGAACAACCGCTCCGCAAAGGTTTAACTTCTCGTCCGGAAGCGCGCCGGATTTTTTTGGCAAATATACATTTGCCAATTCAAAAACCTTAAATTCCTCTTTTATTTTTTGATTTTGAAAAATTATTTGAAGCAAAGAAGGAATTAAACTCGGCCTCATATATTCCAAATCTGCGTTCAAAGGATTTAAAAGTTTTAAACATTTTTTTGAATCAAATCCACATTTTTTTAAAAGTTCTTCTGAGATAAATGAATAACTGTAAACTTCGGTCATTCCTGCGTTGGATAAAATTTCTTTTGTTTTATCTTCCCAATAAAACTGCCAATTTTTTTCTTTTTGCGGAATTTCTCCAGTTGAAAGTTCGGTCGGCAGTTTATGATAGCCGTAAATACGCGCAATTTCTTCAATTAAGTCAACTTCTTTTTCTACATCTTTGTCCCGCCAGAATGGAACAGTAACAACAAATTTTTTAATTTCAAACCCTAAACTTTCTAAAATCTTAATAATTTTTTGTTCGGAAATTTTTATACCTAAAAATGTTTCTACATTTTTTTTGTTTAATTTAATTTTTTTTGGCTGATATTTTTTTATTTTTTGATCAATCAAAGACGAGGCGATATTTGCTTTAGCTAAATTTTGAGCAAGTTCAACCGCCCGCGCCATTGCCGGCAACGGAAGCTGATCGCTTAATCCTTTTTCAAATCGAGTTGATGATTCAGAATATAAATTTAAAGCGCGAGCTGTTTTTCTGATTGAAACCTCGTTAAAATTAGCCGCTTCTAAAATAATAGTTTTTGTTTTTAAATCAATTTCCGCTTTTTTACCTCCTTTTA
>CBDVEN010000029.1:0-6433 GCA_965373025.1 uncultured bacterium
TTTTATCAGCTTTAAAGAAAAGAAAAAAGAATTATTTTCTAAATCAAAATTTTGTCCTTTATTCTGAAATTAAAAAAATGTTTTTAAAAGTTGAACCGCCGGAGAACAGCCAGCTCTTAAAACAAATCAAAAGAATCGGCGGTGTGAAATTGGCTGCGCTTGGAGGGATTTTCGTCGGCAATAAAAAAAATCAAGCTGACATTATGTTTGTCGGAGAAAAAATGAATTTAAGAAAATTAAAAACTTTTTTTAGCAATTTAGAAGCAGAACTCGGGCAGGAAATTAATTACACTTTAATGAATGTTCAGGAATTTTTTTACCGCCAGGATATGTGCGATAAATTTTTAATTGATTTTTTTGAAAAACCGCATAAAATTTTGATAGATAAATTAAAAAGAAAAAAATAAATTATGGATGATTAGCTCAGGGGTAGAGCGCGTCGTTCACATCGACGAAGCCGCTGGTTCAAATCCAGCATCATCCACAAAATTTTCGTAAAGCGAAAATTTTTTTATTCAAAACATTGACAGTTTAAAACATATTTGCTATGATAAAATAACTTTTGAGTTTGGATTTTAGGTTATTAATAATACCTCCTCTAACTCTTCCTTCGTCCCGCCTGCAACGCTGTAACAACTGCGGGCAGGAAGGAGGAGAACAGTTTCTCCCCTTATCAAGGGGAGATTAGGTGGGGTAAAAATTTAAAATCCGAACTTAAAAATTCGGACTTCTGATTTTTCATAAAAAAAGGAAATAAAAAAAGGAGGAATAAAATGGAGAAAATAAAAAGCATTGTTATTGTATGCAATAAAGACAAACCTGAAGCAGAAGAGATGGCGACGAAAATCAAAGGTTGGCTTTCATTAAAACCGGAAGGATGCAAAATTTACACAACACTTTCAAGAAATGTTTTGGAAAAAGCAGATGTGGTGATAGGTCTTGGCGGCGATGGCTGGCTTTTGCATATTGCTCGGGAAGTTTTCCGAAGAGGCAAAGAAATTCCAATAGTTGTAATTAACTATGGTTTTAGAGGGTATCTTTGCAGAATTCAGCCAGACGAAGCGAAAGAAAAAATAGGGCGAATAATTAAGGGATATTTTGAGATTGAAGAAAGAACAAGAATTCAGGCGGAAATTAGAAAAATAGAAAACGATGAATTAATTGATACGATTGACGCGCTTAATGAAATAGTAATCGGCGGAATTTCCAAAACAGTTTCATTGGCGGTAACAATTACAGACGGAGAAAAAGTAATTATAAAAGACGATCCTATTAGAGGAGATGGAGTAATGATTCCAACAAATACAGGAAGTAGCGGCTATAATAAAAATGCGGGAGGGATAGTTGACGGATTAAATGAAGAAAAATTTGTTATAACCGCTAATAATCCGGTATCGGATGATTGGAATGAATCATGGCTGACAAGAGAAAAATCAGTTGTGTTTTCTACAGAGACGATTTTTAAAATTCGCAGCCGCACAAACAAAAAGCTTAATCTGCCTTTTGTAATCGGAGACGGACAGAAATCCCGCAAGTTAAAAATCGGTGAATATGTTGTTGTCAGCAAATCACCGAAGAAAACATTGTTCGTTAAATTCAAAAAACAGGAAGCAATTAGAGACAAATAATTTTCTCTGGCTTCCTTTCTTTTTTCAAGTTGATAATTTCATCAGAAAACTTCGTTTCTAACGGGGCAAGAAATTTTGTCAATTTAAAAAAGGAGGATACTTGTTCTTTAAAAATTAAAAAGATGAAATACTTCAGATGGCTGAAAATTGTTTATTGAGATTTTATTTTGATAAACATTTTTCGGCTGTCTGATGAAATGCGATTTAGCGATTGTCAGTGACGGGTAAAAAAGTGTGGCCGAACCAAAATGGAGGTAAAAAAAGATGGGAAATATATTAGAAGATTTGTCTATTGAGGATATTCGAGGAGGATTGTACACGGATAAGTATTTTCTTAGATCTAAAGAAATACTTGAGAAAGCAGAGATTAATCCAATAGTCAGATATCAGGTATTTGCAAGAAGAGGTGGTGTTGTTAAAGGAATAAATGAAGCCGCGGATTTTATCAGAGAAATAACTGAAGATAAAGCAACGATTTATGCTTTAAAAAACGGAATGTTTTATGAAACAGGCGAACCATTGATGAAAATAGAAGGACGAGCGCAAGATTTGATTGAATGGGAAACTGGTTATTTACAAATAATTGCTGGCGCTTTAACGGGATATGTTGATATGGACGAAATAAGCCGAAATGCAAAAGCTATAGTTAAGGCGGCAGAAAAAAAACCAGCAATATATTTTGGAGCAAGACACTTTGCTACTGCTTTAGATGAAGAAATAGCCAAAATATGCAAGGAAGCAGGTTTTGTCGGGTGTTCAACTGACATAGGAGCGAAAGCTTGGAACAGTAAAGGGTTTGGAACAATTCCTCACGCGTTAATTCTGACCATCGCCGCTTATATGCAGGAAAACGGAATACAAGGCAATCCTACTGTTGAAGCTACCCAGCTATTTGATGAATACATAAAACAAGATGTTCCAAGGATTGCTTTGACTGATACATTTGGTTGGGATGCATATGATGCAATCGCAACAGCTGAAGCAGTAACAAGTTTAACCGGAGTTAGAATAGATACTTGTGGTGAAAGATATGCACAAGGCGCGTTAGAAATTCAATTACCGGAAGCAGAATTTGGAAAACTGAATATTCCTGAAAGATATATCAGAAACAAAGGAGTATCAATTGCTGGAACTTGGGTGTTACGCAAGGGGCTTAATGAAGCAGGATATAAGAATGTAGAAAGCACGGTTTCGGCTGGATTTAATGCAGTAAAAACAAGAGCGTTTGTTAAAGCTGATGAAGTTTTTCAGCGAAAATACGGCAGTCCATTATTTAGTTTTATAGGAACCGGAAGTGTTTACGAAAAAGCAGTGAATGTAACTTCTGATATATGCGCGTTTTTTAATGAAAGAGTAGATGCGTGGATACCGAAGATAAAAACAGGAAGAAATGAAATGTTTAGTAATAAGTTAATAAAACTTTAGGAGGTGAAAAAGAAAAAATGAGAGATATAAGAAAAGTAGTATTGTTGGTAGATATGATAAGGGGGTTTCACGACATTGGAAATTTAGCCAATCCAAGAATGGCTAATATTATTCCAAATATCAAGAATCTTCTAGAAAAGATGGAGCGAGAAGACGAAGCTATCCTATTGGGCGATTGCCATGACCCAAACGATAAGGAATTTCAGATGTTTCCACCGCACTGTGTTGAAGGAACAGAAGAAACAAAAATCATAGATGAATTATTGGTTCCTTTTGTGGAAGCAAGGGGAGTTTATATACCGAAGACAAGATACAGTGGATTTTTTGGCACTGAGCTCGAATTAATTTTGGAGAAATTAAAACCAGAACAAGTTATCGTTGTCGGTATTTGCACTGATATTTGCATACTTTATACAGTAGCCGATTTACGAAACAGAGATTACAGAGTTATAATACCGAGAGATTGCGTTGAAACCTTTGATGAGCTGAACCATCCAGCTGATCAACACAACCAGTGGGCATTAAATCATATGCAGCACGTATTAGGCGCTGTAGTGGTTGATCGCATAGAATAAAACGGAGGGGATAAAAATAACAAGAGTTAAGGAAAAGGTAATTCAATTTATTTTTTCCTTATTTTTTTTGCTTGATTTATGATGGGGATTTTGGTAAAATGGAAATAAGAGCGGAATTGTGAAATAATTTTAAATTTCAATTTATTTAATCTTAAAAGATATGAAACAACATGAAGCAGTAATAAAAACAATGAAAGAAAGCGGGGGATATGCTACGCTTGGTTTTTTAAATCAAAGCGTTGATGTTTCCAATTGGAAAACATCAACACCGTTTGCAACTATTAGACGCATTGTTCAAGATGATAGATTCTTCTTCAAAATAAGACCTGGACTTTGGGCATTAAAAACTTATAAAAATAGATTACCTGAAAATATTTCTCCACTGGAAAAAATTTCTAAAGCAAAACAGGAAGAATTTAATCATTCATATTATCAAGGTTTATTAGTTGAAATTGGTAATTTGAAAAAATTTGAAACTTTTGTGCCATATCAAGACAAAAATAAAAAATATCTTGAGAAGGATTTAAAAGATATTACAACCATAGAAAAATTTTACAAATTTGGATATGAAGATATTGTTAGTCGAGCAATTACTGTTGATGTAAGTTGGTTTAATGAAAGAAAAATGCCAAGTTCTTTTTTCGAGGTAGAGCATTCAACTGATATTCAAAATTCACTTTCAAAATTTGTTGATTTACAAGATTTTAGAGTGAACTTTTTTATTGTTGCTGATAAAGCGAGAGAAAAAGAATTTCAAAAGAAAAATACTTATAACGCATTTTCTCAAATACGACAGAGAGTGCAATTTATGAGTTATAATGATTTGTCTAATTTACATGCGAAAACATTTGAAACTGCTGGCATAGAAAGCAAATTTGAATTTTAATTATGAAAAAATATACAAAAATTTCTAAACAACAAGCAATATTTTTATTAAATTATGATTTAATAGATAATTCAAAAGCAGAGATTGTATGTAAAGATTTTGCGAATGATGACGGTGATTTTGTTGAAGTTTTGAATGAAGATATGGAATCTTTAAATAACGATAAAGAATATACTGATTTTGAAATATGAGTAAAATAAAATATAAATTATTTTAGAAACAATATGAAGCTAAAAAAGTTTATTCAAAAATTAGAAAATATCGCGAAAAAGCATGGGGATGACGCAGAGGTTATTATGGCTGATAATATTCCGGTAGTTAATCCTGTTTTTTCAGAAAAATATCCGGATAAGAAAAATGTGGTTATAACAGATGAAGAATAAAAATTATATTTTAATTATTTGCCGTTGCAGAAAATAGGACTGCCTGTGCTTAAATAAAATTAAAAAATAACAAAAAATGCTATGGCTAAATTAATTTTTGATATTGAGACAATTGGGGAGGATTTTGATTCGCTTGATAAGACGACTCAGGAAGTTTTGACGCGCTGGATTAAAAAAGAGTCTTCAAATGACAAAGAATATCAGGCATCGCTTGATGATTTAAAAAACGGGCTTGGATTTTCTCCGCTAACCGGCGAGATTGTCGCTATCGGCGTTTTGGATTATGAAAAAGATCAGGGAGTGGTTTGCTATCAGGCGCCCGGAGAAAAAATAGATGATCTTGAGGAAAACGGAATAAAATTCAAGCAGATGACCGAAAAGGAAATGCTGGAAAATTTTTGGCAGGGATCTGAATATTACGATGAGTTTGTCAGTTTTAACGGCCGAGGTTTTGACGCGCCGTTTTTGATGGTTCGGTCAGCGGTCCATAAAATTCGTCCAGCAAAAGATTTAATGTCCAACCGTTATCTTTCAAGCCAGAAATTCAATGCCAAGCATATTGATTTATTGGACCAGCTTACTTTTTACGGAGCGGTTCGCAAGAAAGGAGGTTTGCATTTGTGGAGCAGAGTTTTTGGAATTAAAAGTCCGAAAGCGGACGGAGTTACCGGTGATGATGTTGGAAAACTTTTTAAAGAGAAAAAATTTCTTGATATCGCCAAATACAATGTCGGCGATTTGAAAGCGACCAAAGAACTTTATAAGAGATGGGAGAAATATATAAAATTTTGAAATAATGTTAATAAGAACCAAGGTTTTTCCAGAGTCAAAAAAAGAGGAAATTATTAAAAGGTCGAAAGATTCTTTTTTGATTAAAATTAAAGAAAAGCCGGAAAAAGGAATAGCGACTAAAAGAGTTAAAGAAATTTTGGCGGATTATTATAATCTTCCAAAAGAAAAAATCAGATTGATTAAAGGTTCTAAAGATAGAAGCAAAATTTTTGAAATTAATAATTGAACTTTAACTTTTTTAAAATCGCTGAAAGCATAAACATTTTTTCGCGAAACTGACATAAAAGTTCCACAAAAAAATGCCTATGCTTTCAGCTTTCTATAAAAAACATTAATTAAGATAACTAAAAAATTATGTTTGATAAAATAAAACAATTGAAAAAAATAAAGGAATTGCAGGATTCCCTTAAAGATGAAAAAGCGGTTGCTGAAAGAAATGGAATGAAAGTTGTTGCCAACGGAAAATTTGAAATTGAAGAAATTAAAACCAATTCGGAATTAAATCAAGAAGAAATGGAAAGAATTCTTATGGAATTGATCAATGAAGCGATGAGAAAAGTTCAAATGGCTGCTGCGCAAAAAATGTCACAGATGGGAGGAATGGGATTGTAAGAATCGCTCGGAAAGTAATTTTTAAGAGACGCAAGTTTTGCTTTGATAAAATTATTTGAGAATACAAAAATTCTATTTTTGTCATTCTGAACTTGTTTCAGAATCTATTTCAGAAAAATCCCCCTAACCCCC
>CBDVEN010000030.1:0-6408 GCA_965373025.1 uncultured bacterium
CGGCAAAATTAATTGATCCTTATGATGTTGAAGGAATGGGCAAAACGATTTTAAATTTAATTTCCAATAAATCAGAACAGCAAAAACTTATTGGAAAAGGATTGGTTCAAGCGAAAAAATTCACCTGGCAAAAATGCGCTGAAGAAACTTTGGATGTTTATAAGAAAGTTGGGGAGAGATAATCCAGAAATTTAGGTAAAAAAAGAAGGGCTAAGATAAGTTTATCTATTATCGCCCATTTTATTTTGGTTCTTGAGGTATGATTTTTGTATTGTCGTCTTCAACAAACTTTGCAAATTCTCTAAATTCGGGCAAAGATTGCATTTTTTCCTCAAAGTCGTTAATTCTTTCTGCAAAATGCGCTGTTTCTCCTCCTGTGCCTAAAAATTTTGGCACATTATCAATCCATGCTTGAAGAGTATGTATCATCCCAATGCTTTCTACGGCTATTGTTAAAGCTCCATTTTTTAAAAGAACTTTACCGCCTCTTGGAATTAAATCCAAGAAATCTTTTAAGAATTTCTGCGCAAATATTTCTTCTTGTTCCTTTGTCAAATCTCTGTCATCTTCAAGCTTTCTTCTCGCTTCCAACATTTTACTTACCATTTTTTCCATTTTTTTGTTTTCGCCTCCTTTAAAAAGAAAAACTAATTTCTCTTTTTAAAAGAAGTAAAAAGATTTTTTTAAAGAACTATTTTTGTTTTTGTTATTTTAAACTTAACTTGTCATTCTGAACTTGTTTCAGAATCTGAAAACATTATTGAACAAATTCTGAAATAAATTCAGGATGACATCGTTTATTCGATCATCTTATTATCACACTATAACATATTCCAAAGAGTTTGTCAATAGCTGAAAATGGCTTAATTAAGCCAAAAAAAGAAGGAGACAATATATATCGTCGCCTGCAGATAAAAAATACTTATTTTTAATTCTGGATTCCCGTTTTCCTGCCTGCAGTTGCTACCCGTCCGCATCGTTACGCGAAGCGTTTCGGGCGGACAGCGTTGCAGGCGGGCGCGGGAATGACAGAGGAAAAAATTAAAAAAGTTTAAAATTATGCTTCCTTCCGGTCCTTATGACCCTCATAAAACTGAAAAAAAATGGTCTGAGATTTGGGAAAAGAAAAAATATTTTCAGGCCAAGCCAAAAAGCAGTAAAAAACCTTACTGTATTTTAATGCCGCCGCCGAATGTTACCGGCGGGCTTCATATGGGGCACGCGATGCAGCACACGATTATGGATATTTTAGCAAGGACGAAAAGAATGCAGGGATTTGATGTTTTGCTTCAGCCCGGGGTTGACCACGCCGGAATTTTATTTCAGGGAACTTTGGAAAAAAAATTATCAAAAGAAAAAAGAGTTACCCGCCAGCGGCTCGGACGGGAAAAATTTTTGGAAGAGTGTTGGAAATTTAAAGAAGAGACATATAATTCCATTTCAAAAACATTCCGTTTTATGGGAATTTCTGCGGATTGGTCAAGGGAAAAATTTACTTTGTCTTCGGAAATGACCAATTCCGTGTACACCGCTTTTGAAAAATTGTGGAATGAAGGACTGATTTACAAAGGAAAATATATTGTCCAATGGTGCCCGCGATGTTCAACCGCCATTGAAGATGTTGAAACAGAATATCAAGAAAGGGAAGACAAACTTTATTATATTAGATACCCCCTCCTTGATCCTCTCCCTTATAAAGGGGGAGGAAAAAAAGGTGAAGATTTTATAACTATTGCTACCACCCGTCCGGAAACAATGTTTGCCGATGTGGCGGTCGCGGTAAATCCAACCGATAAAAGATTTAAAAAAATAATCGGCAAAAAAGTTATTCTGCCTTTGACTGATCGGGAAATCTTCATTATCGCTGACGCAAAAGTGGATAAAGATTTTGGAACCGGCGCTTTGAAAATCACTCCAGCTCACGATTTGTTGGATTATGAAATCGGCGCGAGAAATAATTTGGAAAAACTTCAAGTGATTGACAAGCAGGGAAAATTAACTGAATTAGCCGGCGAATTTCAAGGGTTAAATTCTTTGGAAGCGCGGAAGAAAATTGTTGGAAAATTGGAAAGGGAAAATCTTTTGGAAAAAATTGAGGATTATACCCATTCGGTGGCGGTTTGCGAAAGATGCAAAACAATGGTTGAGCCGATAATTTCCGAAGAATGGTTTGTGAAAACAAAACCCTTGGCTGGAGAAGCGATTGAAGCGATTGAAAAAGAAGAAATTAATTTTTATCCTTCAAGATACGGAGAAATTTTAACTAACTGGTTAGAAAATATCCGCGATTGGTGTATTTCACGATCGCTTTGGTGGGGACACCGGATGCCGGTTTATTATTGCCAAGATTGTTTGGAAAACGATGATAAAGAAAAAAAAGGTATTATTGTTTCAAAAACAAAACCGAAAAAATGTCCTGTTTGCGGTTCAGAGAATTTAAAGCAGGAGGAGCAGGTTCTTGACACTTGGTTTTCTTCCTGGCTTTGGCCGATTTCCACTTTGGGCTGGCCAAAACAAACAGAAGAATTTAAAAAATATTTTCCGGCTAATTTTGAAATTTCCGCTCCGGAAATAAAATATCTTTGGATTGCCAGAATGATTATGTCGGCTAAAAAATTCACCGGCAAAATTCCTTTTAAAAATATGTTTTTTCACGGGACAATGCGCGATCTCAAAGGAAAGAAATTTTCCAAGTCATTGGGAAACGGATTTGAGCCGATGGAAATGATTGAAAAATGGGGGACTGACAGTTTGCGCGCGGCTTTGGCTTCTTACTCAATCGCCGCCCGGGATATTTGGGTTTCAAAAAATACAATGGACCAGCGATGCAAGAATTTTCGGAATTTTAACAATAAAATCTGGAACGCTTCAAAATTTGTTTTAATGAATTTGGAAAATTGCAGGCATCCAGTGCCTTTGAACCCGGAGGCACTGGATGCCTGCAGAGACGACCTAAAAATCCTTAAACATTTAAATAATTTAATTAAAGAAACAACAAACGATATTGAAAATTTTAAATTTCATCGCGCTTTGGAAAAACTTTACGATTCGTTCTGGCATAATTTTTGCGACGAATATATTGAAGCGGCAAAAGATAGATTGAAAAATAATAACGAAGAATCAAAAATTGCCGCCCAGCAAACTTTATATTATTCTTTAAAAACTTATTTAAAACTTTTACATCCGTTTATTCCTTTTATTACTGAAGAGATTTGGGAGAAGGTTCCTTTAATCAACAAAGAAGGCGACACGACGTCGTGTCGCCTTCAAACAGGGGACAAAGAGAATATTACTGTTTCGGATTGGCCGAAGAAAATTGAAATTGAAAAATAACGGTTGAATTATAACGCAGGCGACACGACGTCGTGTCGCCTTCAAATAAAATTTTGTTTTTACAATAATTATGCTATAATACAATCAGTTGTGGAAAAGTAAATCAAAGCAAAATGTTTATAAAACTAAAACAAAAAATAAAAAAATATTGGACAAAAACACTCTCAAAAAAATTCAGCGGTTTTGGAATTTTTAAATTCCCAAACCGTAAAGTTCTTTTGGGAGTTTTTTTAATGGTAATGATTTTCGGAGGAGTTTTTGGAAGGGGTGGCGAAGTGGAAGCAGCATATGATCACACATATTCATTAGGTCAATGCTTTAACACTAAAGCGGAATGCGATTCGGCGGCCAAACATCAGAATAGCGTTCCTCTTTGGTCATGGGATTCAAATGTGCTTACTAAAGATCCGAACGAACCTTTAATGCGATGTACAAAAGAAGAAGATGGACCGCCATACTGTTTAATAACAGGAAGTGCACTTGACATAGCTACTGGACAAGATGTTACCGGAACTATTGTTAATCCTGTTGTCAATGCTGTTATAGTGGCCATCACTGAAGTTCTTAAATATTTAGCCAATATTATTTTAGCGGTTGTTTATGCAATTTGCTGGCTTTTGCTTCATTTATGCGGAATTTTTGTTGATTTATCCGCTAATTTTTTACACGCCACTCTTGATCCAAGTTTATACAAAGATATGTTTGGTTCAGAATCAACTGTAGTTGCCGAAGGTTGGAAAATTGTCAGAGATGTCTGTAATATGTTTTTTATTTTGATTCTCTTGATAATTTCTTTAGCGACTATCTTAAGAATTCAGGCATACAAAGCCCAAAGTTTATTACTTCCGTTGCTACTTGCTGCGTTCTTAGTCAATTTTAGCCGGCCGATTGTTGAATTAGCCATTGACGCCAGCCAAATTTTAATGTACCAGTTTGTTAATTTAATGGGAGGAAGTTTTATTGATTCAAATGTTAATCAGACATTAACTGGTATGACAGATCTTTTTATTGATTCTTTCGGCGGCTGGGATAAGGTTGGAGCAATAGTTATGGGAAGTTTAATGAATGCAGTGAGCTGGGTGATTGCGATTATGTTTGCCCTTGTTTTTATAATTGTTTTGGCTTTGGTTTATGCAGCAATGGCGCTTTTTATGATTATTCGTTTAGTCGCTTTGACAATTTTAATTATTTTTTCTCCGATTGGATTCTTTTTCAATATTCTGCCCCAGACAAAAAGTTACGCCAGCAAATATTGGGCTGAATTGTCTAAATATCTTATATTCGGACCAGTGATGGCTTTCTTTATCTATTTAGCCGGTCATTTGGCAATTACTGTGCCAGCAGGTTTACAAACGCAATTAGCTGAAATAGCCGCTAATAATAATTTAGAAGGCGATGGAGCAATAATATTAACTAAATTGCTTGCCAGTCTTTTGCCTTATGTTATAATTATGGTTTTCCTTTATGCCGCCATTTGGATTGCCAGACAATTAGGAATCTGGGGGGCGGATAAAGTTCAAGCAATGACAACCGGGAAAGCCATAGCGTTTGCCGGAATGGCTGGCGGAGCGATTGGAGGAGCTGTTGGCGGATATTTGGGCGGAGCTGCTGGAAGAGCGGGAACATGGACAGCAGGGGCTGCTAATAAAGTAAGTGGAGGAAGATTAGTAAAATATAAAGAGAAGTTAAAGAAATTGCCTGGCGGTTCTGGAATAATAGCGGCTGAATCTAAAATAAAAGCAAAACAAAGAAAAAAAGCGGAAGAGTATGAAGCAACTTTAAATTCTCAATCAAGCGATGTGGTAAGAGCGCGTGGAAATAGCGTAACAGCTAATCCAGAAGAATCAGCCGCCGCAGTAAAAATATTAGCGGCAAGAGATGATTTAGATAAAGTAAAAGATAAAAAACTTTTTGAAAAAGCAAAAAGAGGCGGAATAGATGAAGACGAAATTCACAATAGAATGCCGACTTGGGCAGGAGATAAACAAGATAAACAAAGGGAAGTAAAGAGACTAGCTGAAGAAGGAAAAGTCAATCAAATATCATCAGAATCTTTGAAAGATAAAGATATTATGAATGCATTAAGAGAACAACTTTCTTCTGATGAAATGAAAAGAATTTACAGGGTCTGGGGCAAGAAACAACAAGACGCGGCAGAACAAGGACTTGAAGAAGGATTTGAAACTTTTTCGGATGATGACATTAAAAGAAGGGGTTTATTTGCTAAATTGTCTGGAAAAATAAAAGAAGCATTTGAAGTTAGTCCTGGCGTTACAACAACAGCGGGAGATAATGCAGCAAAAGAGCATGTTTTAAAAATGACACCTAGAGATATTGAAAAGGTAGATGAGAAAGATGATTTAGAAGTTGTCGGCGCTTATATTACAGAAGGCCAATTAGCCTCTATTGGAGGAGAACTTTCCGGCGATCAAAAGAAAGTTATAAAAGATCTTATAAGAACTACAAGAAGCGGAAGCGATGAAGATAATTTTGTAAATACAAGTCCGAACTGGGCGGTTTAAAATTTTTAATATGGAAGAAAAAAATTTAAAGCAAAAAAAAGATACATCTTCAAGAATTGCTGGGTTGCCGGTAGAGGTTCAAGATGTTATTGCTTCGTCTGAAATCGCTGAAGTGAACGCGCAGATTAGAGACAAATATAAATTGACTGATGAGCAATTAAAAAAAATGCTTAAGATAATATTGAAAGTTTTTTTAAAGGACATTTCCATTAAAAATTTTCCTGAAATTTTAGAAAATGAATTAGAAGTAAAAAAAGACATAGCAAAAAAAATATCTTTAGAAATTACCCAAAAAGAATTTTTCTTGGCAAAAGAACATTTGCCTGATGTAGAAAATTTAATTAGAAATCTCGGCGGGGAAATTCCTAAAATTGTTCCTAAACTGAAACCGAGAATACTGCCGAAGAAAAAACCAAAAGAATCTTCTGGAAAAGAAAATGAACAAGAAATTATTCGAAAAGATATTAAATCGGCGATTAAAGAATTTGAAGAATTGGAAGACCAAATTATTAGTTCTTCTCCGATTAAAATAGTTGGAATTAGCGAAAATATT
>CBDVEN010000031.1:0-6383 GCA_965373025.1 uncultured bacterium
AAAAGCGATAAGCTGCGCTCAGCCAAATTCTCAAGGCGAATGTCATAACGAAGATTTTAATTGCGATAGTTTTCCTTGTGCCAATTGCGGAAATGGCATCTGCGGTCTTGGGGAGAACAAATGTAATTGTCCGGAGGATTGTAAGGAGGAAACTGGATCTATCACAATTACTTCTCCTAATGGAGGAGAGGAATTAGAAAAAGGACGGTATTATACAATTGATTGGAAATCTGAACAAGGCATAGACATTCACGATAAACTAGATATTTATCTTGTGGATGAATCTAAAGAATCGCAATGTACTTTAAATGGCAAATGTTGCTATACTTGTTCTAACTGGAAAAGAATAATTACTCCTCTCGCAAATTTTGGTGAATACCGTTGGGAGATTCCTATTGACCAAGAAACAGGCAATAAGTACAAAATTTACATCAGAACATTGAGTGATGGCAATGATTGTTTTAAAGGTTGCGTTGAGGATAAAAGCGATAATTATTTCAGCATTGTTGAAAAAAAAGCGCATCTTTGCACCGATACAGACGGCGGGAAAGATTATTATAAGAAAGGGACAGTAACTCTGCGAGATTTATCATCAAATGAAATTTTAAAGGAAGAAACAGATTATTGTGAAGGTTTTGATAATACATGTGAAACAGCAGATTGTCCTGGAATGAGTGATATAATGGTAACAGAATATTATTGTGAAAACAATGAAATAAAATCAGAGTCGCACAATTGTCCAAATAAATGCAAAGAGGGTGCCTGTATAATAGGCGATGAGCCGTATTGCAGCGCAATAGGGAGCAGAAGCGAGGGCTGGGTAGGAATCGGAATTTCAGGTATCAAATACGAGAATTGCAATGGATGTCATGCTGTTTGCGAAGCAATTGGCTCAAAATCAGAGGGCTGGTATAGTTCAGGCAGTTGCGAAACAACGGGAAAACTTATTAAATACGACAATTGCGCGGAAGGAGAAACTTTATCGGCCGATCTTAATTGCGACGGAAATGTTAATTTAACTGATGTGGCGATTCTTTTGAGTTTTTGGGGAAAAGATCCATCTGGATCAACTTCTTGCAAAAGTCCGGATATAAATCAAGACGGCAAAGTTAATCTTGCTGATTTTAGCATAATGATGTCGCAGTGGACAAAATAATCCTTTGCTAAAGCTACGGATTATAAATATAAATAAAAAAAAATAGCCCTATTCCAAAAAGGGCTGTTTTTTGTTATAATGTAAATGGAGTTATAAAGTTAAAAAGTCGTAAAGTCAAAAGTTTCACCCGCCCAAATTTTGCAAAGCAAAAATTACGGCGGGCAAGAAAGTCAAAAGTTAAATATGAATTTTATAATCAAAAATTTATCTAAAATTTACACCCGCCAAGAAATAGCTAAATTTAAAAAAACAGTTATTCAGATAAATAAATTGGAATCAAAAATTTCCAATCTTACTGACGCGCAGCTGAAAGACAAAACTAAAGAATTTAAACTGCGTTTGAAATCAGGAGAAACATTAGACGGCATTTTACCGGAAGCTTACGCTGTCGTTCGGGAAGCTGGGAAAAGAGTGATTAAAGAAAGAGCTTATGATGTTCAGTTAATGGGAGCGATTGCTGTTCATCAAAAAAAAATCGCTGAAATGAAAACCGGAGAAGGAAAAACTTTGACCATAGCTTTTCCTGCTTATCTTAATTCTTTGGAAGGAAAAGGCGTTCATATTATTACGGTTAATGATTATTTGGCGAAAAGAGACGCGCGCTGGATGAGCAAAATTTATCATAATCTGGGAATTCAGGTTGGAATAATTACTTCAAATAAAACTCATATTGAAAAAAAACAGAGCTATCAGATGGATATAACTTACGGCGTTAACAGTGAATTCGGATTTGATTATCTCCGCGACAATATGGCTGAGTCACAAAAAGAAATTGTCCAACGCCAGCTTTACTTCGCCATTATTGACGAAGCAGACAGCATTTTAATTGATGAAGCCCAGACGCCGTTGATTATTTCCGCTCCAGTAGATGAATACCAAGAAAAATACCGCGAGTTTGCCAGATTGATTGAAAGATTAAATAAAGATATTGATTTTATAATCGATGAGAAAATACAAGCAGTTACTTTGACAAGGCAAGGCGTTAAAAAAATGGAAAAACTTTTAAATGTTAAAAATCTTTATGAAAAAGATAATATTATTTATATTTATCACATTGAGCAGGCTCTTAAGGCGAAAGAACTTTTTAGAAAAGACAGAGATTATATTGTTGATCAAGGAAAAATAATTATTGTTGATGAATATACTGGAAGATTGATGCAAGGCCATCGGTACTGCGAAGGAATTCATCAGGCGATTGAAGCAAAAGAAAATGTGGAAATAAAACAAAAAGATATTACTTTGGCGCTTATCACATACCAGAATTTTTTTCTTGGTTATGAAAAATTAGCTGGTTTGACCGGAACAGCGGCAAGCGCGGCAAGAGAATTTGATAAAATTTATCATAAAGAAGTAGTTATTATTCCGACCAATAAACCGATTGTCCGCAAAGATCTCCCGGATAAATTTTATCCTAATCAAATAGAAAAAAATAAAGATATTATAGAAAAAATAACGCGGCTTCATCATCAGGGACAGCCGATTCTCGTTGGCACAAGGTCTGTTAAAAAATCAGAGCAATTAAGCAAACTGCTTTGGCGAAATAATATTCCCCATCATATTCTTAACGCTAAAAATATTGAAAAAGAAGCTGAAGTTATTGCTCGGGCGGGACAAGCAGGGAGCGTTACTATCGCCACTAATTTAGCCGGACGGGGAACTGATATTAAATTAGGTCCGGGTATTGCGTTTTTGGGCGGACTTTATGTTATTGGAACAGAACGCCATCAAGCGAGAAGAGTTGATAATCAGTTAAGGGGGCGGGCTGGACGGCAAGGCGATCCTGGATTTTCAGAATTTTATATTTCGCCGGAAGATGAATTAGTAAAACAATACGGAGCCAAAAAAAGTTTGTCTGCTTTGAAAATTCTTAATTGGAAAGCTTTAGGCGTGGGTATTCAGAATAAGATGCTTTCCAATATTTTAAATAAAGCTCAGTCGCGAGTAGAATCATTTTATTTTTATAGGCGCTTTAACATTTTTCAATATGACCAGATATTAAATTATCAACGTCGTTCAATTTACCGCCAGCGCCGCCGCATTTTATTTGATAAAAATTTCAAGCCGGAGACTCTGAATTTAATCAAGAAAGAGATAACAAGAATTGTTTTGTCCTGCACTCCGCGAAAAGATTTGTCAAAGTGGGAATATGAAGAAATTATCAGAACTTATAATTCTTTGTTTCCATTTTCAGTTAAAGAAAATTTTCCTCTGACGAAAATGGTTCATTTCAAAAATAAAAAAGAATTAATTAAACATCTTTATGAATTTGCCAAAACGGCTTATAATAAAAGAGAAAAAGAAATAGGTCCTTGGGCGATGCGGATGTTGGAAAATACTGTTGCTTTAAAAATTATTGACAGTTTTTGGACAGAGCATTTAAGAGCAATCCAGCTTTTTCAAGAAGCGGTTCGTTTTGAAACAGTCGGGCAGAGGAATCCTTTAGGAGAATATAAAAACGCCGCTGGAGAACTTTATGAAAAATTAATTTTGAATATTCAAATTGGCATTGTCAGGTTAATTTTTCGGACAATGTTTGCCTTTAAAGATGATATGTTTGAAAAAGAATTAAATGCGGAGGAAAAATAAAACTAATTTTTATGCTTACGAATTTTTTTAATCCAAAATCAATTGCCGTAATCGGCGCTTCGGAGAAAAAAAATAAATTAGGTTATGCTCTTTTAAAAAATCTGATTGATTTTAAATATGGCGGGAAAATTTATCCGATTAATCCAAAACGCCAAAAAATTTTAAAGCTCAAAACATTTTCAAGTGTATTAGATGTTCAGGAAAAAATAGATTTGGCAATTGTTGTTATTCCGTCAAAAATTGTTCCTTTGGTTTTAGAGCAGTGCGGCAGAAAAAAAATCAAATCCGTGATTATTATTTCCGCTGGATTCAGGGAAACTGGCGATAAAGGCAAAGAATTAGAAAATAAAATTATTAAAATTGCAAAGAAATACAAAATAAAAATTTTAGGTCCGAATTGTCTGGGAATTTTGGATTCAATGAATAATATTAACGCTTCTTTTGCCGGGCAAATGCTTCAAAAAGGAAAAATAGGATTTCTCTCCCAGTCCGGAGCGATTTGCTGCGCTGCGCTTGATTGGGCGGAAAAAATGAATGTTGGTTTTTCCCGTTTCGTAAGTTTGGGAAATATGGCTGGCTTGAATGAAATTGATTTTCTTCAATTTTTTAAAAAAGATTCTAAAACCAAAACGATAATCGCTTATTTAGAACAAATTACTGACGGAAAAAAATTTATCAAAGAAGCGTCTCAAATTACAAAAACCAAACCGCTTATTGTAATTAAAAGCGGAGAAACAAAAGAAGGGCGGCAAGCAGTTTCGTCCCATACAGGAGCGCTGGCAAAGTCAAATGAAATGACAAAATTCGCTTTTCAGCAAAGCGGAATTATTCAGGCAAATTCACTTTTGGAATTATTCGATTTAATTAAATTTTATTCAGCTGAAATTTTATTAAACGGTCCGAGTATTGCGATTTTGACTAATGCCGGCGGACCCGGAGCAATTACCGCTGATGCTGTTAAAAAAAATAATTTAGAGCTTGCCAATTTTCAAAAAAAGACAATTGAATTTTTAGAAAAAAAATTGCCGATATCGGCAAGCGTTAAAAATCCGGTTGATTTGATAGGCGACGCTAAAGCTGACAGATATAAAATCGCTTTAGATATTTTAATAAATGACAAAAAAACTGACGCAATAATTATTATTTTAACTCCGCAATCTGTAACTGAAATTAAAAAAACAGCCGAGACGATTATTAGATTAAGCAAAAAAACAAAAAAGCCGATCTTGACAAGTTTTATCGGAGGCGAGAATATTAAACAGGCGAATGAAATTTTAAGCAAAGCGAATATTCCGATTTATAATTATCCAGAACAAGCAGTTAAAGTTTTGGCAAAAATTTGGAATTATGAAAAATGGAAGAAAGAAAATAAAAAAGCAAATTTAGGTTTTCATTTTAAAATTTCAAAAAAATCTTTTAATAAAATAAAAAAAATTATTAAGGAAGCAAAGAAAGAAAATTTAAAACAGCTGAATGCTTTTGACGCGGAGAAAATTTTAAAAATTTATCAAATTCCGACAGTAAAATCTTATTTGGCAAAAAATTCCAGTGAAGCGATGAAAATTAGCCAAAAGATAAATCAACAGGTTGTTTTAAAAATTTCTTCGCCTGATATTATCCATAAAACAGACGCTGGCGGAATAAAAAGGAATTTAAAAAATCCCAAAGAAGTTAAATCAGCGTTTAAAGGAATTATCAAAAATGTTAAGAAAAAGTTTCCAAAAGCGAAAATAGACGGAATAATTATTCAACCGATGGTTCAAGAACAAAAAGAAATGATTTTGGGAATAAAACAGGAGGAATTATTCGGGCCGTTTGTTATGTTCGGCAGCGGCGGAATATTCGCTGAAGTTTTTAAAGACATCAGTTTTCGCTTATCTCCTTTGGCAAAAACAGAAGCGCGGCAGATGATCAAAGAAACAAAAGCGATAAAAATTTTAAAGGGGACAAGAGGTCAAAAGCCGGCAGATATTGAAGCTATTGTAAAAATTTTATTGCGCCTGTCTATTCTGGCTGAAAATTTTCCGGAAATAAAAGAGGTTGATATTAATCCATTGATGGCCGGCGAGAAAAAAGCAATTGCCGTTGACGCAAGGATGATGATCTAAATTTTTTAAAACTTTCTATTATGAAAATTGCTATTAATGCTAACGAGCTTTGCCAGACGCAAACCAACGGAGTTAAAATTTACACTTATAATATTCTTAAATATTTGGCAAAAAAAAAGTTTACTGCCACAATTTATTACCAGAAAAAAATAAAAAGAAAATGGAATATAGAAAACGCAAATTTGAAACATAAACTTATTAAATGGCCATTTTTATTTTGGACGCATTTTCGTTTTCCTTTTGAACTCTGGCGCGATAAGCCGGATATTTTTTTTACGCCGATTCAGACAATTCCGTTTTTTTTGCCAAAATGCAAAATAATTGTCACAATTCATGATCTTGCTTTTTTAAAATTTCCAAATGATTTTACTTTTAAAGATCGCTTAAAACTTTTATTTCATACCAAAAGGGCAGTCAGAAAAGCGAAAAAAATTATTGTTCCTTCGCAAGCGACAAAGAATGATATTATTGAATATTATAAAATTGATCCGGGAAAAATTGAAGTGATTTATCATGGCTTCGCCAGCAGCCAG